>CAZHLB010000038.1:0-18448 GCA_964533005.1 uncultured Saprospiraceae bacterium | reverse complement strand
TGCCGCTTTTTTCCACGCAAAATGCGGCAAAACGAGACTCAGAGGTTCTCTGCGAGAATGACAAAGCGACTCAGTGCGACTTATGAGACAGCCTCAAATTATACCTCACTACTTCCCACTCACCTCCAACCGTTCCGTCAAAACATCTCCATCCACATTTGCCTGCACAACGTACATGCCACCGGGGAAAGCGCTGCAATTCAATTTCAAGGTGTGAAAGCCACTTGTCCTTTCAAACGTTTCCACCTGTTGAACAGCGCCAAGCGTATTGAAAACGGTGACCACCACTTTTGCATCATTCACGAGTCGGAGCGCAACGTTTACTTCATTCGTAGCAGGATTGGGGTAAAGACGCATGGCATTTTTGCCGACCATGCCATCTGTGGTATTTTCAGCAACATTTCTTTCTTCCAAACCTTGCCCGGCAAAATCGCTCGGCTTGCAAGCCAGGTTCAAAGAATCCACCAAACCATACCGCCAACCGCCTTCCGCCAGCACGGCGTGCATGCGCATCATCTGACCGTAGGTGAACATGTACATGCAGGCGTCGTCGGTGTTGTCCATGAAGTTCATGGTCATTTCCACCGGGTTGTCACCGCAGGTGCTGACGTGACGATAGATTTCGTTGCAGCCGTAGTTTGGCGCATTGTGGATGGGCGTGTCTTCTACATAGTCGTCACTGCACAAGCCGCCTTCGCCCCAGAGGTCGTACAGGTTAAGGTAGTTGCCGACGAGATGAACCAATGTTTTACCTTCCCGGTAAGCCCAGGCGGTGTCCTCGATGACGCCGAAATAGCGATTGTCCATCACAATACCATCGGAAGCGACAGGGCCACCGGGCATTTGCGCATAGCTGGTGATGGTATCACGCATGGAAGTCACCCAAACGTTGAGATAACGTTCTACGTCCCAGGCATTAGCGCCGCCCAGTTCCTCGTGATAAATGCCGGTGTCGCCGGGATTCCACATCGGGACGCTGGTCAGTTCCAAATTCAAACCGGTGGTGGGAGCGCCGGCAGGGTCTCTTTGCGCCAGGCAAAAGGAAATCAAAGTATTGGCTTTGCGAGCACCAAAACCTTCCAGGCTGTCGGCAACGTGCAGAAACTCGCCTTGAACGCCAGCAAAACAATTATTCAAAACGGCAACCTGCTCCTGCGCATCTGCCAGCGTGACGGGCGAAAGGGCATCTTGATTAAGCACGTGAAAAACGACTGGAATGGTCACCGGCTGCGGATTGCCGTAGCTTTTGTACTCCGCCGTGAAACGCTCGATGGCGCTGCGAGTAGAAACGATGTTGGTGTCCACGTCTTGCAGGGCTTTGTTGAAAGACCAGGTATTGATGTTGCGGTATAAAGTAGATTGGCAGAAAGAGATGCTTTGTAGCAGCGTCATCATTGCCAAAAAAAGAAAAGAAATGTATTGTCTTTTCATGATTGTTGTGGTTGGTGATGGTGTTTTGTGGTTTTATTGCCTTTTGTCTTCTTCACTTTTGGATGCTCACCGGCGTCTTGAGACGCCTTGAATAGTCCGGTTGCTTTTGAAAAAACCAGCGAACAGAACACGGCTCGCCAGCAGGAACTATCTTTTACATGGTAAGTTGTAATCATCCATTTCCTTTAGCTTAATAAAAGGAATAATTCCTCTTTCTTTTTTTAAGAATCCACTTCTGTATACCCATTTTATACCATTTTTTGTCAAATTAAATCTCAGTCGCTTTCGTTGACAATCCTTAAATGTGATTTTTATATAATTTTGAGATAGAAATTTATCATCCTCAATAGCCCATTCTTCAATTGAATAAAAAATGTCATCCAAATTATCAATAGCACCCGACCTAAATTCACCTGTAATTATCTTTCCATTGGATACTTCAATAATTTGATTTCGTACTTTGTAAGATATCAAGCAAAGAGTGTCCAGGTTAATTCCACCTTTAGATAAAATTAAACACCTTTTTGAAGCTTTACTAAGTTTAAAATCGCTAATCATTCGAACTTGAGAGCAGCTTATTGAGGACAACATGATTAGTGCTAAAAAAATCAAAAAATATTTCATATGCAACGTCATTTTTATTTAGGTTTTGTTCGAACGCCCATTTTAGTGCTACCACCAGAATTTTTAAAGAGCCCGTTATAAGAATTTCCGTGCTTATTTTTTGTTTTAGACCACCTCTCAATTTGCTGGTTAGACAAATTGCCTCCATTCTTATCGTACATTTCTCCAAACTTCGCTGATATTTCACCTTCTTTTTTTGTAGGTGTATCTTGCATCTTTAGACCTTTTACTTCCAGAGCATCTATAGCAGCCATTTTAGAATCTACTTCATCCTGTAAATCGTAAGCTACAACCCCACCTTTTTCATCATAACCCAATTCTCCATTTTCAATCTGTGAAGCATGGGTCAGTTCATCAGCAAGTATTCCTACAGAATATTCACCAACATCTTCTACAGTTATATCTATTTCTCCAGCATTTTTTCCTGGCTTTGTATCCCCAGCTGAATGCTCAGAACTGACCGAAATGTTATAAACTGTACTACTTGCTTCCAATGCATCCAACTCTTGCTGTTTTTCAGGAGTTGCATTCGTATAATATTCATCATAAACCCGCTGGGCACAAGTCTGTCTTCCATTCCCAACTATCCTTTCAATTTACTACTCCTCTCTGCTCATGCCGGTTTGCAACCGGCACTTTCTTACTTTCCCTTCAAAGCTAAAATTCCTTCGTTGCTGGCAAAAGTAGTTCTGTTTTTGAACAGACTGAGTTCAAGCATTCATGCAACGGTACAGAAGTGCCGGTTACAAACCGGCATTAGCTGATGTGTTGGTTAAATGGAAGACTCCAGCGCAGCTGGTATTTCAATGAACTTTCTTCGGTTTTGAAAGAAGCCCCCATCGCAGCGGGAATGCTGGAACACCCAGCGCCAGCTGGGATCTTCAATTTCTCACCCTAACCATCGAAGGCTGGATAGACGTCTTTACCCGCCGGGAATACAGAGACATCATCATTGAAAGTCTTCGCTTCTGCCAGCAAAACAAATCGCTACGAGTTTACGCTTACGTCATCATGTCCAATCTCCATCTCATTGCTTGCGCAGCAGGTTTTGAAAAAAATCAACGAGCAGAATACATCATGCGAGCAGAGTAACTTACCCCGCTTCACTAACCGGGGCAAGGCAACCATTCCTTCTCTTCCTTGCTTAAAATGGCAAATTCTTTATTATTAAATAGAACAATTCGGGAATTTCCTTCTTTTTTTATTGAATCCCCTTTGCTTACAGCATCATAAAGCGTTTTACAAACAGAAATTTTCAATTTGTTTTTTTCAAAAAACATGTAATAAGGTGGATATTGTTTATTTTTGAACAATACTCCTTGACTAATTTTTTCTCCGATTTCGACAATTAATGAATATTTGTTCACTTTGCATGTTTTACAAAATTCTTTTTCAAATATTATCCCTTTTATTTCTAAATTATAAAAAAAATCTTTTTGGCTATTAAAAATCCTTTCCGTGTCTTGTCTAACTGCTTTAGAGTAGTTGTAGTTATTACAATTACAAGTCAAGATTGTGAAAGATATTAGTAGGGACCACAATGATTTCATCTTTACTGTTTATTATTGGGAATTATAATAGACCTTGTATGTGTCGGTACATTGTCTAAACCAGAAGGAATATATTCTACCTTAGCCCTTCCTGAGCTTAGGTCAATGTTATTCTGAATTTCATTTCGATTATTTTTTACTTTCTCAAAATTTTTATTAGGCCTTGGATCATCAGGTAAGTCGGCACCCGTGGCATTTTCTATTGGCCTTTCTATAGCATCAGTGCAATTCATACTCATGACATTATACTCTTTTTCACCCGAATTAATATCATTAGCCAATTCAGTAATATTATCAAATATTTTCTGGTCAGTTTCAGATGAGGTTTCAAATTGAATTTCATCAGTATATGGACTATTTTTATCATCTTGTTTAGCTAAACCTATAGCTTCTTCCATGGTTGTAGCTCCTTTTAAGATTTGAACAGACATCCCTCCTTGAACTCCTTGAGTGGACATTTTACTTACTCCAGCAATTTCCACTGCTCCTTGCGTTACATAATAATAACTCCCTTTTCCATCTTGAATAACTGCTCCCATATGACCGTGACCACCAGCTCCTTCTTTTGCAATTAATAGAACGAAATCATCTGCGGCTTTTCCATCAGGGTCAATAAATCGCACAGGATTTCTCAGCACATAATTGAAGGGAGACCAAGAGCCATATTTTTCTGCCAATGGGTCAACTCCCAACCAAGTTACACTCGCTGCATCATACCACCTCGCCCCATAATCCAACCAATTCAACCCAAAATCCTCATTCCATTCCTTCCCATTGTACTGATATTTATAGTCTATTGCCGAATTGTCATTCATCCAAGCACCTTCAAAGGTAAGCCCAAACGGATAATAATGAAGCTCATTCAAAATCTCATTCGAAGAAGTAGTAGTCACGTCTATCTTACCATTCCCATCCTTATCCGTAAAAGTCAACCGGGTATTTCCCAAGTGGTCACGAATGCTATACTCGTAGCGGTTGGTTCCGCTATTGTTGAACAGCCTGCCCTCAACATGGTAAATGGCTTCTCTCACGCCGTCCCTGTACTCAATGCCTGCATAGTATTCCTGGGTGTAATTCGTGGTCGTGCCTGTCTTTACTATCTTTTTCAGCTTCATCCCGGAAGCGTCGTACAATATGTCAATGGTTTTGTTCGGAGCTTCACTTGTAAAAGTCATCAGCTTGGGCAAATTCAAGTGATTGTAAGCAACCGTCATGGCTTTGTAAGGGTCGGAAGTCATGTTGCCGTTGACGTCATAAGCATAACTGCCCGACCCGGTGCCAGGATTGAAACCTTTGCTTTTCCAGGTAGAAGATGCTGCATCAGAAATGCTACTGATTTTATTGGTGTTGGCAGTATAGGCATAAGTCAGGTTGTCAATCTGGTTGAATTCCCAGCAATTGCTTGCATTCAACTTCCCGCCATAGCGGGACAAAGTGGCAATGTTGCCTCTGGCATCGGAATAGGAAATCACTTCATTGTAACGGTTATTCTGCGTGTTCGAGCCAGCGTCGCTGATATCATAATGCGTGCCATTGGTCAACCTGTCGAGGTAGTCATAGTTGAAGCTGTATCCCTGGCGTTGCCTGCCTCTTGTACGCCAATTCATTTTGGCAATGTTGCCATTCTTTTGAGGGGTGCCAAACAGGTTAAAATCGTAAAAAAGCTCGAGGTAAAACAAGTCATTATTGTCGGGTGTGGAACTGGCAGTTCCCGGATTCGGCATGGTGGTGGGACAGGCGGCAAAAGCGATGTTCGTTCCGCCGAGCGAAGCGTTGTTAATTGTTCTCAACCAGCCTTGTTCATTGTAAGTATAGTCGAGGCTTTGTAAGGTATTTGTGCTGCTGACATAGCCCAGGTTTTTCTCTATTAGTTCGTCTTTGAAGTTGTAGTTCAAATAACTGACGGTCTTTTCTGCATCGGTGTTCAGCTTGTGTTTGTTTTCTTTCAATCTTCCGGCATGGTCATAAGTCGAAGTTTCAAGGACGGTGGTTGTGGCATCCGTCGAGAGGCGTTTGTGTGTGCGGGTGTTCGTTAGGCGATTATCCGCCCAATCGTAAGTGAAAGCAAAATTGTCTGAGCCACTGGTGAAGTTATTGGCAGAAGATGTGGCGACCCTGCCATGGGCATCATAAGTATAGTCAGTCGTGAGAAAGGTGGCGCCGCCATCCAGCACTTTTGCTTTCGATTGTTTGACCTTGCCTTTGTAGATGGCTTGCGAGCCTGCCACGTCATCATAAACCGTTTCAGTTAAAACTTCGGAAAAAGAAAAGGTATTTGGGTTGGGGCTTGTCCCGGTAACAAAGCCAGTCTTGATAGGTCTTCCATAAAGGTCATACTCCGTACCGAGCCATTTCGTTTGACTTGCGAGGTTGCCGTCTTGCATCAAAGTCATGAGGTTGCGGGTGTTGTATTTCAAGCTCATGGCGGCAGCGTCGGGAAGGTCTTTCACCGTCATGTTGTCGGCAGCATCGTAGAGGTATTTGAATATCAAATCGGTATTTGCGATGCTTGCGCCAGGCGGAATGACCGTGTTCAGGCGGTCTTTGTTGTCGTAGATGTTGTAGGTGTTTGCCTTTGAATTCCATGACCCGGCGTTGTTGGTGCGGCGGGAAAGCAATACCCTGCCCTTTTTGTCAATAAAAGTGATGGTCTTGTTACCGTTGGGGTCTTCTACTATAGCCTTATTGAGTAAGTTGCTATTAAATAAGGCGCTTCCCTGGTAATTGTAAACGGAGTCGGTGGTAGCATTAGCACCATAAGTGTAAATGGTAGGAAACCATGAAGGTGGAGTCACTTTCCAGACCCGGTTCAAGGGGTTGGAATCATACTGGGTCAAGGTAAATTTGGAGCCAGAAGGTATGGAGGCATAAAAATCCCCATTGTTGTTGCCCGAAATGCTTGGTTTCTCAAATACGACGAAAGCAGTATCCTGCCTGCCCTGGTTGTCGTAGGTCTGGGTGAAGATTACATCCTTTAGGTCGGGGCTATGCTTCTGGTCAACGGTCTGCACCAGCCTTCCAATGCCGTCGAAGTACTGCCAGACGGTTTTTTCTGTGAGGCTGCTCCCGGCGGTCGAAGCAAATGTCGTCCTTGCCTTGACGTAACTGCGGGGCACACCGGTAGTCTTGAACTGGTAGGTGTAGTCCGTTTGAACCTTGTATGAACTGCTGACCTTGCGGGCTTTTACGCTTGAAAGCCGTTGTAGTTTATCATACGTGAACTCTTTGAATTGCCCATCGACATCGGTTATTTTTGAGACCAGCCGGGTGCCCGCATGATAATCGTACTGGGTCACAAAGTTTTTGTAGGTGCTGGCGTCGTTGTTGTAGGTCTTCTTTGTGATGATGCCACCGGCGCCCCATTCGTACAATTCGGGCTTCCAGCAGGTAGTATCGGAACTGCTGCACGTCATCGTAAATTTTTTCGGCAAGCCGTTGGAGACATAGCGGCAGTTCATGAAGCCTTGCATATCCCAAGTTCCAGTTGTGGCATTGCCGCTGGAGTTGTAGGTCATTTCATAGCGGTAAAATTTCCAAGGATATGGGATATTTGAGCTGTTGCAAGTGGCATTCGGGTAGCCGGTTGACGACCAAGTAGTCCATATCGTGCTGTCTCCGTTGACAAGGGTCGAGCCGACATAGGTATTGGTGCTGGTAGGGATAGACCGGATGTTGCGGTTGAGAAGCGCATTTTTCAGGCATGTTGAACTAATCAATACAGGATATCTATATTCGGTTTTAGTGACTTGGTTGTCGCTGTTGGTAACCAAAATAGCCTTGGGTGAGAGATACCTGTTTTGGCTGTCATATTGATATGAGGTCACGGTCACGACCCCGTCAATAGATTTAGAGACAGACTGGATACGCAAGGGAATATATTGCCTTATCCTGTACTCCTCCGCATAATATCCTCCACCAGGAGGAGGGCAAAGGTCGGCAGGCGCCACCTTTGAAATGTTCCCACTTGAGAACGTATATTGCAATGTCTCGTAATTGTTGATTGTATAGCTTAACAAGGAATTACTGGCATTGTACTGGTGCATTGAAAGAAGTTCGCCCACTGCTGGGTTGGCTGTAGGAGGAGGAGCAGGATAGAAGCCGTTGAAACCGTCGCACCCATCATCGGGAATCTGTAGTGTCCAGAAGTATTTGTAGATACTGTAACCATTCGATTGATTTTCGATTTCATTTCCAGCCAAGGTTTCTTTTACCCTTTCATACCCCAAGTGATAACCATATCCGAACGTGCTGAGCGGGACGGCTGGCACGTCGGAAAAAATAATCGTTCCTTGCGCTTGCGTTACGTACCTGGGAACATTCAAGTAGATGTCCAATAATCTGCCACTCGAATAATTGTCGTTCTCGTTCTTGTACTCATAATTTCTGACAATGTCATTTGAATTGGAAACGGCATCCTTATTCCGAATTGATGCCACCCTGAGACCGCCTACTGACACATCGGACGTAGTCCATGCTTGGGAGTACATCTCGAAATAGGCAAAACCATCTGTTGATTTGACCTCAAACTTATAGGAAATGTTGTTTTGAAGTGTTGGCGCAATGGCTTTAATCAACCCAATTTTATTGTAAAATGGCTGATTAGTGGCAAGGTTAAAACTGGTGTACCCAAGCATCTGGTTGTTGCTGGCAAGTCTTATAATCAACTCCACAACAACATTGGATGGTGGCTGTCCATTACAGGTGCTTGCCGGAGGCACAAGCCTGGTAAGATTGAGCTTGTACCATACGGAATCCATGTTCTGCCCAACGAAAGTATAAGTAGCGGATTGGGTCTTAATACCACAACAAAGCGGGTCTGCCGGGTTATTGCAAGTTTTTATCCAAAAGGAATTAGGGAGATAAGTCTGGCTTCCCTGTGTTGCTCCTTTTATTTTGTTTGCCTCAAAAGTAAATTGTGTTTTGCCGCCTGTCGGATATGTGATTTCAGTCAGAACGCCCTTCTTCATATTTGACTCCGACGTGTTCCGGTTTGAACTTCCATACGTAAAGCCTTCGTAGGTCGTTGGCGGGATGTTGATAAGGTCATCTTCGTTTCCGGTCTGTCCGTTGAAATACCCCCAATGGTCTACCTGTTTGCTCAACCGAAAAGGCAATTGTCCCGGCTCATAAGTAAAAATATAAGCTGGTTCCGTAACGGCGCCATCGCATGAGGTTTTTTGAATTTGGTCGAGAACTAATCGCTTTGCTTCGGAGCCAGTGGCTCCCGAAGAAACCATGTAGCTTTGGCTGAGTGCATACTTGAAGCAATAGGACATATTTGGGTTCTGACCGGAAAGCGGATAGACCTTGATTGTGTCAAGTTCCTTCTTGTCAGTAGAACCTGCAACTTGAAGCTGGTCAAGGTCTTGTCTGTCAGTATTGGCAATGAATTCTACGACGCTGGTGGAGGTCACAATCTTTGACAACCTTTTGCCGGTAATACTTGTCCAAATATATCGGTGTGCGTAGTCAACGCCTTGTGTTGTAGAGCAATTAGTACTTTCAACATATTGTCCCTGCTGTGTGCCACAGCCACCGGGAAAAAACAATTGCCTACAGGATGCAGGGTTTCTGTAGCTGTAGTTGTCATTATTGTAGTACAGGTCAATTGCGAATTTTTGGTCGTAGGATTCTACTCTTACCAAATGCCACGTTACTTTTTGTCCAATATTCTCGCCAGGTGACTTTGAGATGTCGTATGCTTCACGAGATGAGCCAGCGGGTAAATCCGTCTTCCCGAATATAAACCTTGTTCCGTCCGGGGTGATGATGGTAAAACCAGTGAAGGGGTCGTTTGTGGTATATGGCACTAATTTCAACTCTTGTTTGGGGAGAAATTGACAAACCTTGTCCTTATCAAAAAAAAACTTGCCGCTGTAACCTGCAAAATTGAAAGAAAAGATATCCGGTTCAAGGTCATAGGTTCCGCTCGCAGCATTGGTCGCCTGGTACCCCGACAATGGGTCGCTACAAATCACAACATTAGCACCAAAATTATAGTATCCGTTTGTTGGAGTATCATCTGCCAATCCCTGAATTGTTCTTGAGACTGTTCCTCCAGCCACCAAACTCCAACCCAAGCCTACCCAACTGGCTGTTTCGGCAACCTTTATCCCAGATGCGTGGTAGTTAAGCGATACGGATAAGGCAAGGGAACCTTCTTGTACAGTTGTAATCGGTATGCCGACATTGGGTACTCCCGTAAAATAGCTGACGGGAATATCACCGAATTTCCCTAATGAAGCTGCATTGGGAGGAGGCATCACCACATCTTTGACAAGATTATTGATTGGCTGACTAAGAAGGAAGGAGTTAACGAAAAGATTGACAAACCATATTAGAGTAAGGCGGCGGGTAACGGATGAAGTCATAGCGGTTCTTTCGATTAAATTTTGTCTTGGGCACCCGCCAACTAAAGCCTAATAAGCTTAACCTGGCACGGATGTTGAGTTTTTAATTTTGGAATCATCAAAAACTGCCGAACAAAAATCGAGAGAGAGGAAGAGAGTCAATAGATGATTTTGCGGATGAGCAATTTTACTAAAAAGTGTCATAATGCTGACAAACGGAATGGCATCCCGGTTTCATCTAATACTTTGGTACTGTTGCGTTTTTGCCAAATCCGATGTTGAAAAAAAGTTTTCCACATCGTGGCGGTAGTTTTCATCTCAGAACACTTTGCAGCAACTTCCGTAAAGGCTTCCCAACTTCTTGCACCAGGTATCCGGTTTTCCGTAACTGGCTTCTCACTCACCGACAACAGCTTCTCATTCTGCGTAAAGGCAAACCCATTTTTTGCAATCACCATTTGATTTAGCGTCGAGGGGGTTTGCGTTTTTGCATTCGTCCTTGCGTTTTTTGTTCACCTCAAATCATTTTCAATTATGGCTTCCTCCATCGAAGTTACTTTCGGAGCGAAACTCCAGCGGGGTTACGACCTGCAAAGTTTCATCTCCTCCTATTCCAACTACAAAAGCTCGAGACCGGAAGACAGCCCAGCAGGCTTGCTTACATTTCTGGACGACTTAAAAGCCAAACATTCGGAAAAGTCTAAAGCCGACCAAGCCTATTACCTGGCGGCAGACGAGCGGGAAAAGGCTTTCCGCACCGGCGACAAACCTTTGCGCAAATTGGTCACCCGCATCGGCAATGCCGTGAAGGGGCACTATGGCAAGGGCAGCAAGGAGCATGATTCGATTTACCAGATTGTGAGCCTGATTACGCAGTCCGCCAAAGGCAAAAGCAACGGGAACGGGGAGGCGACCAACGGCGGACTCGATTAGCCGCTCGTTTCAATCTTATGGTTCGCTGATTGGCAATTTTGAAAAGATGATTGGTGCGCTGGAAGCTTTGGCAGGCTTCGAGCCGCCTGCGGATGATTTGAAAATTGAGGCACTGAAAACTTTCGCCGTCCAGCTTCGCAGCCTGAACAACGAGGTTGTTCCGAAATACGAGTCGCAAAAGCGTCTCGGCGACGAGCGCAATACTGCTTTTACGGAACTGAACGGCAGGTCGAGCCGCATTAAAAGCAACGTGCAAAGCATTTTTGGCACTGCAAGCGTGGAGTTTAGGAATGTGAAGGGGTTGCGGTTTTGAAAAGGTTGATAAGGTTGATGGAGTTAATGAGGTTGATTTTGCTGCAAAATCAACCTCATTAATTCCATCAACCTTATCAACTTCAAACTATTGGATGATTATTTTCAAAACCGCCGCCCCTTTCTCCGTCTGAATTTTCAGAAAATAAAGCCCCGGCGCAGCCTCCTCCGCTTCAAAATGCGCCGTCGTTCTGCCTGCCTGCATTTGAAATTCCCGGCTTTCCAAAATCACACCCCGCACGTCAAGCAGCGCCACTTGAAGTTGCTGCTGCTCAATGCTTTCCAGCACCAAGTCAAAATTTCCGGCATTCGGATTCGGCTGCACGAAAGCTGCCAGGCTACCTGCCAAATCATGCGTTGCCGTGTTCAGCAGCGTGACGTTTTGCGTGATTTTCTTCGAGCCGCAGCCGTTGGAGACGGTCAATTCAACTGCATAAGTTCCGAAACCCGGGTAGGCGTGCGTCACTGTCAGGTTGCCGGTGGGCGAGCCCGAATTGTCGCCAAAAACCCAAAAATAGGTTTCGCCAAACTGCGATTCGTTGGTGAAAGTCACCGTGCTGTCGCCGTTGTCCACCCAGGAAAAGGCGGCAACCGGCAACGGCTCGACCGTCACTTCGGAGGTAAAAATGCTTGTTCCACCTGCATTTGTCGCCGACAAAGTGGGCGTAAAAGTGCCGTGTTCATTGAATTTTACCGTGACCGAGCCGCCGGTGGTGGAAGTGGCGGGAGTTGTGCCTGCGCCGAAAGTCCAGGCGAAAGTTGCGTCCTCACCGGCGGAGGTGTTGGTGAAAGTGATTGACGTACCCTGGCAAATCACGGTGTCGCTTTGGGTGAAGCTGGCTGAGGGCGCTCCCACGTTTTTGATGTTGAAATTGTCCACGAACACCGCATTGCCATAGCCATTGATACTGGTAAATTTCAGCACGACCGAATGCCCGATGTAAGGGGTCAGGATGATTTTTTCGTTGCGCCATTGGTTGGGCGAGGATGGGAAAAACCGGCTGGTTTGGTCTGGAACGGTTTCCAACTGGTCGCCGAATTTTTCATAAACCACCTCCGAAAACGATGCGCCACAGTCGGAGGAAACCTCCACCCGCAAGCCATCCGTGTAGTCGGGGTAACGTGCGTAGGCAACGTCAAAGGTGAGTTGGGGGCCTGTTGCGTTAGTCAGGTCAATCGGCACGACGAGAAAATCGTCCAACTGGCCTTCGTCGGAGTAATCGAAAAAATTCAACCAAAAACAAATCGAAGAATCACCGTCGCTGCCAATGACTTTGATGCTGTCCCAGGTGAACGTGCCATCGGGATTGTTGACCAAAAAGTAAGGCGGCGGGAAGTTTGCGCCTTCAAAATCTTCCTGATACTCAAGCGGTTCGCCACTGCCAGGATAGACCGTCACCGAAAAATCATTGGCAAGCGTGTTGTCAAAAAGCGCCTGTTCACCCGGAACAGTTACGCCTGCCGAAATATGAAAATCGCCGGAAATAGTCACGCCGAGGACTTGCCCAAAGTTGTAAGTTTTGATTTCGCCCGGCGCAAAAGTGCCTGGAATGACTTCAACCACCGGCGGCTCGCCATCCAATTGATAACTCACAGGCACATTCGCCTGCGAAGTCAAGCCAGTGTTCTGCACGGTCACGGTGACTGGCAAGCCGACCGAGCCGCAGGTGAAAACGTTCCCGGCGGCAGGTGCATCGAGGCTCGCAAGTTTCATGTCCACGTTTTGGGCGCAATCGAGCAAGCCTGTGTTATGCAAAATGGCAATGGTGCGCTCGCTTTTTATGCCACCTTCTCCGAGGGTGCACACGGCAAACCAGTGGTCGAGGTTTGGATTTTGGTCAATTGTTGGAATTTCAGCAAAGTTGGTGGTCACTGTGTCCACCGGCTCCATGTATTTGTCGCCGAGCAGCAAGACTTCGTAGAAAACGGTCGGGCTGGCAGGGTTGAGGTCAACGGCATCCCAAGCCAGGCGGATGAAATCGGGACAGGCTTTTTCCACTTTTACATTTTGTGGGCGGGGCGCAATGGAAAACGGCTCGTCGTTTTCGCCGGAAACGCCGTCCCTGCTCACTTTTATTTTTGCTTTGCCGGAAATGGAGTTCGGCACAATCCAGTCGGTCATCCGGCTGCCACCGCCGACGTTGGCGATGCTGCTCCAGATGGAGCCGTTGTCTGTTGAATATTCCACCTGGAAATTCGAGCCGCCACCCTGTGCGTCCCAATGAATGCGCACCGTGTCGCCGGGGGCGAAGCCTTCGCCGCCAGCCGGGTGGGTGACAGTGATGTCAGATGTGCGAAATTCCCAGGTGACAAAGTAGGAATGCGTTCCGAATGGCAATTCTTTGCCAAAAACTTTCAGCACGTACTCGCCTGCCGCAGGGTCGTTCAGGACGATTTGCTCCATATTATTTAAGGTGTCCGTGCCGTTTCCGGCGGGAGCGTTCAGGGTCGTGGGATTGGGCGCTGGATTGAGCAGCCAGGGCATTCGCACCACGTCAGCGGAGTCGGCAAGCGAGATGTCGAGGTCGTTGACGAGGGCTTTTGTGGTCATCACCGTGCCCTCCGGGTCAGTCCAATAGACCATGATTCGAGCTTCTTTGATGCCTGCCGGAATTGAGATAACCTGCTCGGAAATTGCGCCCGGGTCAACGGAAGCTTTGAGATAGCGATGCTCTTCGAGGGCGAGTGCCGCTCGGTAGGCATTCACGTGACCCCATCCGAAAATGTAGTCAGGGCCCGCATTTCCGAGGTCGTTTGTAGTATTGAGTAGGATGGTTTTCAGCAAAGCTGCCTCGGCAGTTGCGCCGCCGTTGAGTTCCCGGTGCGCCTGGTGCAATTGCGCCATGATGCCAGCAATGCCGGGCGATGCCGCCGAAGTGCCGCCGAAAACTTGGTAAGTGTTGTCAGGGTCGGTGGAAACTTGCTCCGCTCCATGCGCCGCAATGTCTGGTTTGAGCCTTCCATCGTGTGCAGGGCCCCGGCTGCTGGTTTCGTTGATGACGGAATTTGAGTACAGGTTGGCAGTAGTGAAGCAGTTTTTTGCTTGCTTGTGCCCGCCGGTAATGTTGCCCCATTGGCTACCAGCGCCGTAGCCGCAATCCCCGCCGTTGGCGTTTCCGGCGGAAAAGACGTGCATCAGGGTCGGGTTGTTAAAGAGTTGCTGGTCAATGGTTTCCGTGATTTCGGTGTAGCCAGCATTGCAGCCATTACTGTAAGATGAGTTGGTTACGATGACGTTTTTATTGAAAAACAAGTCCATTGTTTCGTCCAAAAAATCATCCTGATAATCCACCACGTAAATGAAAGTGCCGTCCGCCATGCCTTTCTTCAAAGGGTCGAGGTTGCCTGCTCCTCCGATGATACCGCCGACGCCGTCGCCATGCGTTCCGCCGAGAGCTGGGGTATTTGAATTGTCGAGCCTGCCTTGAAAATCAATGTGGGGCCCCAAGCCCCCGTCGTCCCTGACGAGCACGTTGACACCTTCACCGTTGTAGTGCCTGCCCCCAGGAAAGGCAGCGTCAATCACATTCGAGCGGTGCAGCGACCTGCCAAAAATGTCATCTGGCACGGAAGGCGCAGGAACAGGCTCGATGAAAGCCACGTAGGGCAATTTTGCAAGCGCCTGCACCCGGTCAAGCGGCACGGCGATTTTCAGAAAGTTATTGTAGCCATTGCTTTCCAGTACCTCGATGCCATCTGCCGAACAGTAGCGCAGCGCATCCCGGTGGCTGATGTTTTTGAAAAATTTCAGCATCAAAAGCGCCCTGTTTTTTTCAATCGCCCAGGATGGGAGCGCATTTGAACGCAACTCGGCAGCCATTTTCAGGTCTGCCGAAACCGACTGAATGGAGCGCACTCCCAAGGAGGCAAACTTCGCCGCATCGAACCCGGTGGGAATGCTCGCCAGGTAAGTTTTGTGCGGGATGTACTCAAGCAATTGGATGCCGTGTTGGGCAAGCAAATTGAAGGTAGGCTGGGTAGGCAACTCGTAAAATTGGAGCAGGCGGTAGTAGTTGCCACCCACCGTTTCGCCGCTGCCGACGGTTGCCGAGGCAGGGTAAGTTTTGACGTTTTCAGGAAAAACTCGTGCGCCGGTGTGCAGCAAAACCACGTCGCTGGTCTGGGCAAAAAGGCAGGGCATTGCGCCCAGCAAAAGTAGGAGGTGCAGAGTGAATGTTCTTTTCATGACTTGAGGATGAGATTTAAGGATGAAAAAATGGAAGGCAGTCACCTTCAACCTAACTGGCAAGTGGGGGAAATTGAAAAACGGTGGGTAAAGCTAAAAAACCTTGTCCTGTTTGTGAGATGGCTTGGCGTCCATTTGAGCAAAATGGAAGCTGTCAGTTGATGAAAAATTGAATCGGTAAATCCGCTCCCTAAAAAAAGCCTACCACTTCCTCTCCAAAACACGCCTCTGCATAAACGTAGCTTGTTTATTGAAACATCTTGACCTTATCTTGGCGTCAAGTTTTCTCATAGTATGTTTAATTCTCCTACACCTTTCTTCCCTTCTGGGGTGTAGGAATTTTTTTTTTATATAGGGTAGTCCTCTGAATTTCCTCTCAATTCGCCTTCTTTCCAAGCTAAAAAATCCACATTCTAAATCAAACCTGCCGTTTCATCTTGAAACCTGCCGTTCCCTAAAACCAGCTTTCCTGCAAGAATTAAATCCACCTACTTTGCATCGTGTAGTTTTCTCATAGTATGTTTAGTGCTCCTACATCAGCCTTAGCCTCCCCCGATGTAGGAGTTTTTTTTTGTCCCTACCTGACCACTATCTCAAATTCTTCTTCCAGCCGCTTCCCAGTTTCGTCCACTAAAGTCAGTTTGTGTTTTCCGGCAGTCGGTATCAATTCCATGTTGTGAAAGGTTTTGGTCGTCCCGATGAATTCATTGTCGAGATGCCAGAAAATTTCCGTGTCGGGAATGCGATGGGCAGCTTTGAAAACCGTCCGGCTCAGGTTGCCGTCCAGGTCAACGGGGATGAAGATTTTGGTTCTTCTTTTCGGATAAATGAGCTGCATCGGGTTGTCTGACGAAAGTGCCTGGTCGCAATCCTTGCGGAAGGAAGGCAAAATGGCATAACCCGGATTTTTTGCCTTGAAATAATACTCCTCGATGGGCGGCAGCACGAACCACGTTTTTGCCACCATGTCCGACGGGCTTTCGCATGCGCTCGAAACTTGCCAATGCTGCGTTTTATCCAAATGCACAATTTGATGATAGAGGCATGACTTTCCGGACAGCCCATTGCCAGGCGCCCAAACAGTGTCTTTTTCACAAAAATCCAGAGCCAGGTAGCCACTCTGTTTGCAGACCGTCAATTTGGTCATGGCATCAAAAGGCTTTGAAAACCAGGAGCTTGCAGGCAAAAAATCAAATACTTCCAACATCACGGGAGCGGCAGTGTAAACGCCCATCAGCCCCGGTCGCCCTTCGCCGTCGGCATTGCCAACCCAGACGCCTACCGCATATTTAGAGGTAACGCCAATTGCCCAGCCATCCCGAAAGCCGAAGCTCGTTCCCGTTTTCCAGGCAATCAAATGGCTCGATTCGAAGCGCTCCCAATCTCCTTCGGAGGTGGGTCGCTCGACTTCCCGCATGGCATCCAAGGCAAGCCAAATGGCATCTGCGCCAAGCACCGGCGGTTTTGAGAGCAAGTTTTTGTTGCCGGTTTCCGAAGACTTTTGGTTGAGTAAATAGTTGGCAGGGCGAATGTCGTCAGGCAGGTATCTTCCATTGTTCGGGTAAAAGTGAGTCAGGATGCGGCTGAGGCAAGCGTACGAATTCGTGATTTCCCAAAGGCTGCCTTCCGCCCCGCCCAAAATCAGCGCAAGCCCGTAGTGGCTGGGCGGTTTGTTCAGGGTGGTGAAGCCCAACTTTTTCAGTTGAAAATGAAATTTCTCAACGCCGTATTGCTGAAGCATTCGCACGAAAGGCACATTCAATGACCGGATGACCGACTTCCTCGCAGTCACCAAACCATCAAACGTCCGCATCGAATTTTCCGGGCGGTAGCCATTGAAGTGCATCGGAATATCCGCCCACAAGCTGTTCGGCAAAGTTTGTCCTTCATTCAACATCGAGACATAAAGCAGTGGCTTCAAAATGCTACCGGTGCTTCTCGGCGAAGTAATGACGTCAACTTCTTCTCCATTTTCCTGCCCAGCTTGGGGAGCATTTCCAATGTAAGCAAGCACGTTTCCCGTTTCGACTTCAAGTACCAAAATGGCAAGGTTGTTTATTCCATTTGCCTTGAAAATCTGCGACTTACGTTGAGCGACTGATAAAATCTGGCTTTGCAAAACCGGGTCGAGCGTCGTGCGGATGCTGGTTTTTTCGGCTTTTTCGGGGGAAAAGTTTTCCGAAAAAGCTCTGTCCAGCAAATGAGGAGCGAGGCGTGGAAGGGCGTGTGGTTTGTCAGGCAGCGGCTCCTGGAGGGCAAGTTCGAAGGCGATTTGGTCAATGATTTCTTCCTTTCGCAGCAATTCCAGCACCCGGTTTCGCTTATCCATCAATGCCTGCCTGTTTCTGCCGGGATGAATCAATGCCGGGCTGTTTGGCAAAACCGCCAAAGCGGCCGCTTCGCTCCACGACATCGTCTCCGCTTTTTTGCCAAAATACCGCCAGGAAGCTGCGTCCAGCCCGACCACATTCCCCCCAAATGGGGCATGAGAAGCATATAACGCAAGGATTTCTTTTTTGGAATGTCTGATTTCCAGCCGGGTCGCCAGCACCATTTCGATGAGTTTCTGAAAAATATTCCTCGACTTTCCTTTCCTCGCCATCCGAATCACCTGCATCGAAATCGTGCTGCCGCCGCTCACTACCCTACCCTGCCTGATATTTTGGGAAGTTGCCCTCGCCAGTGCAAGCAAGTCCACGCCCGGATGCCGGTAAAATCTTTTGTCCTCAAAAACCAGCAATGCTTTGGCAAATTTCTCCGGCACTGCCTCCACTTGCGGAAACCGCCATTGCCCGTCGGCGGCAATTTTTGCGCCCAGCAAACTGCCATCCCTCGCTTCCAAAACCATGCAGGTTGGGTCTTTGAAAAGCGGGTCGGGCAGGCAAAACCAATAGCACAAGGCAAGAATACTCAGCCCGATAATCGTCTTGAGGCGGTGCTGCCGGAAGAAAAAATTCCACCATATTTTTATCCGCTTCATGCCTGAAAGGTAGCAGGTTGACACTTCCTGATTTGATTAAATGATTGATGATTACATGATTACATGATTGTTGATGGAATGG
>CAZHLB010000037.1:0-18699 GCA_964533005.1 uncultured Saprospiraceae bacterium | reverse complement strand
GCGTTCCCATCCTCCTCGCGTCCCACGATTCAATACAGCCAGAAAGATTTTCCAATAAACCACCGCTCTCCGAAGGTTTTCCCAACCATGCGAGAAACATCTTTCATCCAGCAAAACCAGGAAAAATGGCAGGAATTCGAGCAAATCCTCGATGGCGACCGCCACGATGCCGACAAGCTCAACGACCTGTTCATCCAGGTGACCGACGACCTTTCTTTTGCACGCACTTTTTACCCAAACCGCAGCGTCCGGGTCTATCTGAACGGGCTGGCGCAGAAGATTTTCTTCAACATTTACAAGGGTAAAACCTCTCGCCGCAGCCGCTTCATTGCTTTTTGGAAAGATGACCTGCCGCTACTGATGTACGAAGCCCGCAAGGACTTGCTCACTTCCTTCCTGGTTTTCATGCTCGCCATCGCCATCGGGATGGTTTCGAGCGCCGCCGACCCTGATTTTTTGCAGGTGATTCTCGGCGAGGACTACGTGGAAATGACCAAGGAAAACATCAAATCGGGCGACCCGATGGGGGTTTACAAGCAAAAAGGCGAGTTCAACGCCTTCCTCGGCATTACCCTGAACAATGTCCGGGTGGCATTTTTCACCTTCATCCTCGGCGTTTTTTATGCGATTGGGACGATTGGAATTTTGCTTTACAACGGGGTGATGCTCGGCGCTTTCCAGTTTTTTTTCATCCAGGAAGGACTGTTTCGGGAGTCGTTTTTGGCAGTTTGGCTGCATGGGACGCTGGAAATTTCTTCCTGCGTCATCGCCGGAGCGGCAGGTTTGACGATGGGAAAAGGCTTGGTTTTTCCCGGCACACTTTCCCGAATGCGCTCGTTTCAGCTTGCCGCCCGGCGAGGGGTGAGCATTTTGATGGGGACGCTGCCGCTGTTCGTTTTTGCCGGTTTCATCGAAAGCTACCTGACCCGCCACACCGATGCGCCGGATGCTTTGCGGGCGGGTTTCATCTTCGCCTGCCTGGCTTTCGTGCTGTTTTATTTCGTGTTTTACCCCAGGTGGAAAGCCAAAAAAGCTACCGGAATTTCCCGCTTCGACGAGACGAGATTGACGCCGGACACCGACCGCTCCATTTATTTTTCAGTGGTGAAAACGGTGGGCGACGTGTTCACGGATGCCTTCATTTTTTGCCGCTTGCATTTCAAGGCGGTTGGCTGGGCGGCGGCGGCGGGGGCTTTGATTTATTGCCTCGGCGCTTTTTTACTCGCCGAGACGCCTGCGCGGCGGCTGTTTTTTTTCGAGGAAGGTTTCATGGGCATGGGCATTTTCACAAGCCTGCCACAGCTTTTTTCCAACGAAAATCATCCCTGGCTTTTTCCCCTGACGACCATTGCCTTGTCGCTGGTCGTGTTCATCGTACAACGGCGGCTGGCGGAAACGGCGACCAGCAGCGATGAATTGCTCACCGAAACGACCTCCGACAGCCCGCTTGCGCAGCCGCTCGATTTTTTGAAAACGCTGGCGGTCGTCGCCCTGCTCAACCTGGTGATTTTGACGCTGGATTGGTACACCATCCTGCTGATTTGGCTCACTTTTCCACTGCTTCTGACCTGGACGCAAGTAATGCTGACGGAAGCCAGCAATCCGTTTTCCGCCCTCGGCAGGACGTTTCAATTGAGCGGCAAAAGTTTCGGCGAAATGGTCGGCTTGTTCATCACTTTTCTGCTTTGCGGGATGCTGTTTTTGTTGCTGCCGAACACGGGAGTGGTTCGTTTTCTGCTGAGTTTTATTGGCATGAGTTTCAACCTGTCGCCGGAAAATTTTTCCACCATCCTGCTCACTTTCATTTCCATGTTTGCGCTGCTGTTGGTTTTTGGTTTGTGGGCTGCCGGGTTTGGCTTGCTTTACTTTTCCAACCTGGAAATCAACAGCGCTTCCGCCTTGCGGGAAAAAATAAAAGGCATCGCCAGGCAGCATCGGATTAAGGGGTTGGCGAGGGAATGAAATCATGACAGCAACATTTGAATTTCCTGCAACGGCAGCGCCGTCACCTGCGCAGAAAGCGGGTACGATTTATCGCCAGGATAGACCACCCAAAGATGGTCGAGCGACAAATCTGAAAGTGATTGGTGCATGGATTTGGTCAGCTTGGGCGCATCCAAGTACTTGAATTCAGCACCTATATTTTTGCCCTTGTCCTGCCAAAAAAGGTCAAGTTCCACGCCTGCATGCGAACCATAAAAAAAGACCTCGCTGTCCCTTTTGGAAAGAAAAGCGACCACCTCTTCCAGCGCAAAACCTTCCCACGAAGCGCCTGCTTTCGGATTTGTGCGCAACTCGTTCATAGTTCGGATTTGTTGGAGCGCATGAAAAATGCCAGCGTCCCGCAGGTAAATTTTTGGGCTTTTCACGAGGCGTTTGGACAAATTGGCGTGCCAGGGCATAAGCAACCTCACCATAAAAGTGTCTTCCAGCAAAGAAAGATAGGTCTTCACCGTCTTGTCGCTGACGCCAAAAGAGCGACCTAACTCACTGTAATTCAACGTTTGACCATGAAAATGACTCAGCATCAGCCAGAACCGGTACATCACCGATGAAGGGATGTTCATGCCGAGTGCGGCGAGGTCTCTTTCCAAAAAAGTGGAGATGAAATTGGTGCGCCAGAGCATGCTTTGCTCGTCGTTTTGCGCCAGGTAGGAACGGGGGAAGCCGCCTCGCAGCCAAAGCGTGTCCATGTTTTCCTGCCCTGTTTCAGAGAGGTTTAACCCGGTCAGATAGTGGTAGCCGATGCGGCCTGCCAGCGACTCGCCGCTTTGTTGTTTCAGGCTGGAAGAGGCGCTGCCCAAAATCAGGTAACGTTGCCGGGGGCGGTTGTCAACTAAGTAACGAAGCAGGGGAAATAATTCAGGTTTACGTTGCACTTCATCAATGACTATCAGCCCTTCCAATTTTTCCAGGGCAAGCTGCGGATTTTCCAAAACCGCCATGTCTCTTGGGTTCTCGAGGTCGAAGACGTGGTCGGGTTCGAAGGATTTGGAAAGAGTTGTCTTGCCGACTTGACGCGGTCCGAGAATGGCAGTCACGGGAAAAACACTCATCAATTTTTGAATCTCCCCGATTTCTCGCTTTCGCTCGATGATGTTCGGTTGCATGGCTAAGTTTTCGCCAAAAGTAGGTTTTTATCCTTGAAAATTCGGAGAGTCGCTCCGAATTTTCAAGGATGTTCCTATTCTCTTTCCTTAAATCGCTGGTACAAATAGGAAGCACCCAACAGCAGCGCACCCAGCGCCAGGAATAGTACCGTGCGGCTGAGAATAGAGAGATTCACCAAGTCGAAGAAGAAGATTTTCACCAGCGTCACGGCGAACAACACCATGCCCGCCACCCGCAGAGTCTGCGATTTTTTTCTGAAACCCAGCCCAATCAGCAGGAACGAATACAAGCCCCAAAGAATGCTGAATCCTACCCGGTAGGGCAATGACTGTCGGGAGTTCCGAGTAAAAAGAGCCAGACCGTTGCCAGTTCGTTGCTCAACACCAGGAGCAGAAGGAAATGCAGAAGCAGCGGTATTTGCGGACGGCAGGACTTGAGCGATTCGTTGCTTTGCAAGGATTGGTGGACGTGAAAATAGAGCCAACCGAGCATCCCGTAGCTCACGTATCGAATGAGGATAAACCAGGGCGCCGCCGAAGTGCCGTGGCTAAGGAAAAGGCGGCGCAAGTGGTTCAACTCCGTCAGTTGGGTTGCCAAGAAAAGAGCGATGCACAACAGTCCGATGTAGGCAATGAATAGCTCCAGGTCTTTTGATTTCCAGCGCCGGGCATTCACCTCGGCTGCCAGCGCCAGCGCCCCGAAAGTGTAAACGAACAGCCATAGATTCCTGAAAATCAGGACTGAATCTTTTTGCCCGAATGCGCCGGACGGACGGGCGGCTTCCAGGTCGAAAGCATGGTAAATTTCATGAAAGAAGGCGAGGTACAGCAATGCCGCTGGCAGGCAATTTATCACCATGTTCAATGACGGAATCTCTTTGCTTGTTTGAAAACGCCGGTGGAGAAAAAGCAGGGTAATCGTGCCTGCAAGTAGGAGCAGGCTGGTCAGGAGTTCCAAATTCCAAAGGGCTGGGAAAGGTTTTAATTCCCAGGAATAATAAGTGTTGCCCCAATGACCTGCCAGCACGAGTCCTAAAATAAACAAGAGCAGATATGCCAATACCTCAAACACGGCGATTTGAAATTTTCTTCCAATGAAAAACAACGCCAGCGTTTCAACCATCCACAGCAGGACAATGATTCTGCTTTCAAATTCAATAGGAATGGCGAGGGTGACAAAGAACACTCCGATAGTGGCAAAAACAACGAATGGGCGCTTGTCTTCCAACCTTTGCTGCACGGCATAAGCGGCTAAAAAATGTGGCGCAGCACAGAGCAGCGTCTTCATCCCGTCGGAAGCGCCCTCAAAAATTCCACCGCTCAACGACATGACGACGCCGTAAAAAACAAGCGCCTGGATGATTAATACCGTGTAAGCACTGAGGTTGAGTGGCGTTTTTCGACGCCAATGCCAGGCGAGGATGGCGCTGTAAAACAATACCAGCGTCAGCAGGGAAAACGCCTGGGTGACGAGCGAATCGTGAAGCCGGGCGTGGTGAGTTAATAAAGAAATGAATAGGATAAGCCAGGTGAGCAGGCAGGCAGTGTGGGTCGTTGCTTGCCAATTTCGCCGGGCAGCGAGCGCCAGCACGCCGACATTGATGAAGGTGATGTAGCTGAAAAACAGGGTGAAATTCTCCGACCCCGTATTCACCAAAAACGGCACGGCATAAGCCCCTACCAAACCCAGCAAGCCAATAATTTGCCGGTCGTACCAACCCGCCACAATAATGGTAACGGCGGTCAAAAAACCCATCAGCCAGAAAGCAAAATACAGCCCGATGACGAGCGGCTGAAAAAACGTGCAGCCGATATAAGTAGTGAAATACAGGGTCGCCATGCCCCCGCTGAACAACACGGCACTGTATGCTTCGTATTTTTTGCGAAGAAAAAAGGCAGTGCCCACCAGCGCCAAACCCCCCACGTAACCTGCA
This sequence comes from uncultured Saprospiraceae bacterium, assembly GCA_964533005.1. Lineage (GTDB taxonomy): Bacteria > Bacteroidota > Bacteroidia > Chitinophagales > Saprospiraceae > UBA6168. The sequence goes on along the minus strand of CAZHLB010000037.1, from coordinate 13,655 downwards.
ATCACTCTCACCGTAGGCGGAAATAATCCCCTGTCAATGGCATATTTTACAAACAAACCCAAACCCAGCAGCAGTACGGCAATGCCGATTTTGTTGATGAGGTTGCCACCAACGTATTGCTCCCAGTCGAAGGTGGCGTCTGGTTTTTTTTCAAAAACTGGAACCATGGGCTTGGCAGGCGGAGGAGACTGCGGAGTAGGAACTTGCATGGGTGTTTGTTCGGGCGCTTCGGCAGGCTCCTCGATGCTCGTTTGGCGTTGAAAGTTGGCGAGTTCCCGCTGCAATTGCAGGATTTCTCCCTTGAGCATGCCTTGTTTTAGCAGAAGCGCATCCATTTGTTGCTGGAGGCGGGCAAGTTGTTCCTGGTGGGTCATCGAGTGGCGAGTTTTCAAAGATGGACGTGGTGGACAAAAGCGCCATCCGGTGGATTATAGTTTTTCGATTTCTTCCCGCTTCAGCTTCGTGGCTTTTTCGATGAGGTCAATGGGTACGCCGCTTTTTTTAAGCGTACGAGCGGTTTCGAGCATTTCGAGGCGGAGTTTTTCTTGGGCGGCGGCGGTGGCTTCGGCTTTGCCAATCCGAATTCCTTTGGCTTCGCCAATCTGAATTCCTTTGGCTTCGCCAATCTGAATTCCTTTGGCTTCGCCAATCCGAATGCCTTTGGCTTCGCCAATCGCTTCGCCAATTTTTTTGCCTATTCTAATTCCTTCCTCGCGCCCTTCCGCCACGAAATCCGGCTTCAAAGCAATCAGCTCTTCCCTGATTTCTTCGAATGATTTGACGTGCTTCCAGTCCTCTTCGTCGAGGACTTCTTTGTTGAGTCTGTGCATGATGCGTTGCATGATTTCATCTTTTTCGTACTGCCGGAAGTCTGGCTTTGCATTGTTCTTGTTCAAGGTTTTCTGCGCAAAGTCGTACCAACGGAAATACTTTTCATTCTTTTTGTTCTTCACTATGTTCGGTTGAAAGGCATAAATTAAACGGTTCTTCCGCAAAAAATCCAACGATTTGCTGTTGTTTTTTAACAACGCTGCCAGTTGTTCCCGCTCTTGTGACACTTGTTCTGAAACTGCCGGATTTGTCCAAAAATCCTCCTTCAAAATGAAGGAGCAAAGCCGCTCCGGCAGCATGGTGAACCCCACCCAATCGTCTTCAAAGTCCAGCGTATCGTCCACCATCCAGATGATGGTGACGACTGGTTCCAGCGAACCGTAAAGCAGCACTTTCCTTTTTTCATTCCCTTTTTTCGTGGCTTGCAGCACGGCTATGTTTTCTAATTGGAGTGCCGTAGCTACGGTATGGTAAAGGTAGAACCGCTTGACTACCTGCGATTTGTAGTCTTGTTGCATTTCAACCAAGACGGGTTGGTTGTCAATAATGCAGCGGAAATCGAACTCGATTTGAAGGGACGCATCTGTCAGCTTGTTCTTGTGGGGCAACCGCTCGATGTGCTGGATTTGCACGTCGAGCATATCCTCCAGGTAGGCTTTGGCAATAACCAGGTCGGAGAAGATTTTGCGGAAAAAATAGTCGCTGTTGAGGGGAGCCAGGTACATCAGGTTGTGTGTTTTCTCTTGGCTTTTCAAGGTTGAGGTCGGAAATGTAGAAAATTGGAGCGGTACCCATTTTCCAATTTCTCAATTTCCCGGTTTCCCCAATTTCTACCTTTGACGCCCTTGTCAAATCAAGCTAATCAAATACCTGTTTCATGAAACGAAAATTGCACTTCCAAGCCCGCCTGACCTTGGCTGGGTTATTCATTTTAGCCTTCACACTCAGCTTTTTCCTGCTGAACAGTTGCCAGAAAAATCCCGCCGCCGCAGGTGGCGACCAGCGCCCAAACGACCCCTGGGTCTTCCGTTCCGTCCTCGACTCCATGCCCCGCATGATTACGGTGGCATTGCACGACGACCTCTGGGCTGCCTACCGCACCGAAACCGGCTCGCTTTACAAAGCCTGGAAAGGTTCCGTCAATTTCGACGGCGCAGTCTATACCACCGCTCATGGTCCCCAGCCTTCGAGCCTCGGCAATGGCTGGTTCGAAAATCCTTACAAAGAGCCGTGGAAAATCATGCGGGGCAGGGAGGAAATGCCTTTCAAATTCCAGTTCCGGGGGCACCGCTTCGAGGGCGGGCACGTGCGGCTGAACTATGAATTCACGCTCAAAGACGGCAGGCGCATCCTCGTCTCGGAGCAGCCGGAGTACCTGACCAACGGCAGCAAGCAAACCGGTTTCGAGCGCATCTTCACCACGAGCGGCGTGCCCGACGGCATCAGCGTTTTGTACCAAACCGCCTTCAGTTCAATCGCCACCGAAAGCGCCATCGAAGCCGATGGCAAATGGGAAGTTTTGCACCAGCAACCCAGAGAATTCAAAAACCTGCGGGGGCTTGACCTGCACGGCATGTTGACGCTGAATTCGAACGGCAAAACCCGCCTCGCCGCCTTTTTCACTCAAAAGCCGATGATTGAAAACCTCAATAAAATCGAGGGTCAGGAGGAAGCCGAAGACCTCCCGCTCGGCTTGCGGCTCATCGCCAGAAACGACTGCAAAACTTGCCACAACACCTTCGTCGCCACCGTCGGGCCCAGCTACCAGGAGGTGGCGAGCCGCTACAAAAACAACGACGACAACGTCGCCATGCTCGTCGCCAAAGTGAAATCCGGCGGCGCTGGCAACTGGGGTCAGGCAGCTATGACGCCTCACGCCGACATGGACGACAACGAAGTCAACATCATGGTCAAGTGGATTATGAGCCTCGATAGTTTGGAGGAAGCCAAGCTGGAAAACATGCCAGAAAACAAGGCTGTCGCCTCGACTGCCGCTGCGCTCGCAGGTGCATCGGACGTGAAGGAAGCCGACATTTTTCCCGGCGCAGTGGTTAGGGTTTATCAATATCAAAAAGGTCTGACAAAGCTTGCTGATTTGAAGCCTTTTCCGCAGCCTGTTTTCGAGGGAATCGTGCCGCAACTCCATGCCACGCAGCAGGATTTTGGCGAACTCACCGACAACTTCGGCATCGTGGCGGAGGGCTATCTGAAAATTCCGAAGGATAACAACTACGTTTTCCGCCTCATCAGCGACGACGGCAGCAGCTTGCACATCGGCGGCAAACTCATCGTTGACCACGACGGTCTGCATGGCGACGAGCCGAGAGACGGCGAAGTGGCGCTCAAGGCTGGCTTGCATCCTTTCCGCATCGAGTATTTCGAGGGCGGCGGCGGCAACGTGATTTCTTTCCTTTGGAAATCCTTCGACGACCAGGGCGGTAAGTTTGAAGTGGTGCCTGCCTCCATCTTGGCACACGACAAAACCAAGCAGCCGGTCAGCTCGAACCTCGCCCCGTTTGCGCAGGGCGCAAAAATTCCCGGCGACCGCTCGCCCTTGCCTGGCGTGCATCCAAGCTTCGATTTGACGAAGGCTCGTCCCGACGATTTTTTCCCGAAAGTGGGTGGCATGGACTTCCTCTCCGACGGGCGGCTGGTCGTCAGCACTTGGGATGCCGAGGGTGGAGTTTACGTTTTGAGCGACGTCCAGAGCGGCGACCCGAAAAAAATTAAGGCAAAAAAAATCGCCTCCGGTCTCGCCGAGCCGCTCGGTTTGAAGGTGGTGAACGACACGATTTACGTCCTACAAAAACAGGAATTGACCAAGCTGATTGACCACAACGGCGACGGCACGATTGACGAATATTACACGCTTTGCAACAGTTGGGGCGTCAGCTCGAACTTTCACGAGTTCGCTTTTGGCTTGGTTCACAAAGACGGCTATTTCTACGGGGCACTTGCCACCGACATTTTACCCGGCGGCGCAGGCGCTCCCACGCAGCCGAAAGACCGGGGCAGGGCGTTCAAAATTTCTCAAAAAGACGGCAGCATCGAATTGATTGCCAACGGTTTGCGTACGCCCAACGGCATCGGCATCGGCGTGGACGGCGAGATTTTCAACGCCGACAACCAGGGTGACTGGCTGCCCAGCAGCAAAATCGTACACATCACCCCCGGCTCATTTTACGGCAGCCGTGCGGTGGATTTTGAAGGCACCGCCAACCAGCCCGTCAAGCAACCAATGGTTTGGCTGCCGCAAGACGAAATCGGAAATTCTCCCTCGACGCCCCTCGCCATCAACGACGGACCCTACAAAGGGCAAATGATTCACGGCGAAGTGACCAACGGCGGCATCAAGCGAGTCTTCGTGGAAAAAGTAAATGGCGAGTACCAGGGCTGCGTCTTCCACATGAGCTTGGGCATGGAGGCAGGCGTCAACCGCCTGGCGTGGGGACCCGACGGCGCACTTTACATCGGCGGCATCGGCAACCCCGGCAACTGGAGCGACATGGTCACGCCCGACAAAAAATGGTACGGTTTGCAGCGCCTGAAATTTAATGGCAAAAGCACTTTCGAGATGCTGGCGGTGCGGGCGAAGTCGAATGGCGTGGAAATCGAGTTCACCGAGCCGCTTGCCGAAGGCTTCGGCTGGAACGCTGGCGAATACGAAGTGCAGCAGTGGCGCTACGTTCCGACCAAAGAATACGGCGGCCCCAAAGTGGATGAAACGAGGCTGAAAGTCCTCTCGTCCAGCGTCAGCAAAGACCGGCGCAAGGTCTTCCTCGAATTGGCAGGCATGAAAGCCGGGCACGTCGTGTACGTCCACCTGCCCTATTGGTTCGAGAGCGAAATTGGCAGCGAAATCTGGGCGACCGAGGGTTGGTACACGTTGAATGCCATCCCAAATGTATCCGGTCAAAAAACTTCCCCACCCGCCGCCGTTGCGCCCAACTCACTGACTGCCAGTGAAAAAGCCGCCGGTTGGAAGCTCCTTTTCGACGGCAAAAGCATGGCTGGCTGGCATTCATTCAACAAAAAAACCATCGGCAAAGACTGGCAAGTGCAGGATGGCGCCATCTACCTGAATGCCGAAGCCAGAAACAAAGAGGGCTGGCAAGCTGCCGACGGCGGCGACATCGTCACCGACGCCGAGCATGAAAACTACGAGTTGCGCCTCGACTGGAAAATCGCTCCGTGCGGCAACAGCGGCATCATTTACAACATCGTCGAAGACCCGAAATACCAATATTGCTGGGAAACGGGCCCCGAAATGCAAGTCCTCGACAACGCCTGCCACCCCGATGCGCAAATTGAAAAGCACCGGGCAGGCGAATTGTACGACCTCGTCGGCACACCTTACGCAACCGTAAAACCGGCAGGACAGTGGAACCGGGTGCGATTAATTAACAACAAAGGGCACGTGGAGCATTGGCTGAACGGTCGGAAAGTGGCGGAGGTGCAGATGACCGGTGAGGAATGGGCGAAGCTGGTGGCAGGCAGCAAATTCAAAGAGATGGCTGATTTTGGGAAGCAAATCAAGGGGCGGATTGGGTTGCAAGACCATGGGGATAAGGTTTGGTATCGGAATATTAAGGTGCGGCAGTTGAAGTAATTTTGGAGAGCGGTTACATCACGTTTACGAAACTTTGAAAGTTTCGTAAACGTGAGGCTTATGCGAAGAATACGTTATCGCAGGCGGAACGGAAGAAAATCCTTACGAACCTTTTATTGCCGACAAAGCCTATCAATGGCTAATCGTTTCAAAAAAATAACCGGACATGCGAGTATCAGAATTTGTTCAAGTTGACCAGCCATCCAACCAGGTTTTGACTGGAAAGGCATTGGAAACCAAGCGCCTGCTTGAAAAATCAGGCTTTTTTCAGGCATTGGCAGAAGGTCAAAGAATAGGTGAAAGCACTGCGCAGACGCTCGAAAAAATTGCCAAAAAGCAACCTGAAACGCACAAAAACGGAACGCCGCCCAGACAGCCCAAAGCTGACGTGTTGCTCGACGCCATCATCAACGAGTGGCTCGAAAGCGGCGAACGGCTCACTGAAAAAGATGCTCGCATCGAAGCTTTGGAGGAAGAAATCACTCGCCTTCAGGCTCGTATTTCTGAGTTGGAGCGCTCAGTAAAATAAAAAGGCAAAAGAGGCGCTGCGCCTCTTTTGCCTTTTTATTTTACTACTTTCAGAAGTCTCACCGGGCAATCATTTTCCCACTCGCCACCGCCTCGCCATCCACCTCCATCCTGAAAAAATAAACCCCGTCCGCCAGCCCTCGCCGCTCAAAAACCACCCGGTTGCCGTTAAAATTTTCCGTCCGAACCTGCCTGCCCAACGCATCGTACAGCCGGAACACGCCGCCGGAAATTTCCCCGCCTTGCAATTCCAAAGTCGCCGCCGAGCGGAAAGGGTTCGGGAAAACCGCCACCCGCACCGCACCGCCGCCAGCCGGTTCCGCAGTTTCCACCAGCACAAAATCTTGCCCCACCGTGTGCCAGGTCGTGTTCGTCAGCACCGGCGGGTTGAAGTCGAAATAAATCGCAGCGCTGTTTTCAATCACCGAGCCGGGCGGCACATCCGGTCGTTGCGCCAGGCGGAATTGGACGAAGCCGTGCGAGGCAGGCTCGTTCACGTTGCTGTCGGGCAGGAGGATGTCGTTGAAGGTAAATTTCAGGATGCCGCTGCCGAGCAATTCAAATTGATAGGCATGGCTCGAAGCGCCCGGTCGCACCGTCGCCGGGTCGAGGAAAGGCGAAAGCGTGTCCAGCACGACGACTTGGAAAGCCGTGTCCGTGCCGGTGTTTTGGAAGCGGATGAGGTATTCCAGTTCCGTGTTTGCCTCGATAAAGTGTTGAGCATGATAGCCTTGTGGAAAAGCCTGCTTGTCGTTGGGGTCGTAGCTGCCCACGTTTTGGCGGCAGTGAATGTCCACGAACGGGCTGCCGTCGTCCTGCGGAAACTGGTTGACGAAGCCAAAACTCACTGACCCGCCTGCGCCGCCGCACCCTTCGACCGTTACCGACGGGGCGCTCCAGCCGCCCGGAAAATTGGGTTCCTGTTCGGCTTCCAGGCGGTACGTTGCGCCGCCGGCGGCAAGCGAATAGCTCTCCGATGCGCCGGGTTGGAGAATGCCAAAATCGCCGCTCATCAAAATCACGTCGTCTTCGATGACGATGAATTCGAGCGGCTCGCTGGTCGGCGCCGTGCCGGTGTTTGCGATGGAAAAATGCAGGGTGTCGTTGGCGCAAAGGGCGCTGACTTCGATTTCTGCGCCCGACCAGCCAGCGGTGGGGATGCAAAGCGAGTCAGGGAAAATGTGCGCCTCGGTGCAGTGCGTCTGCCCCAGTTCGGCGTCGCAACTGACTTCGACGGTCACGGTGAAGTTGCCGCATTCGCCGACGGGGATGGCGCCGAGGTTGAAAAGCAACGTGTCGCCAGATTGAGCGGCGAGGGGGATGCTGCTGCTGACGTAGGTGAGGAAGGGGTCGAGGATGAGTTGGAGGGAAGCAGAATCGGTGGCGAGTGTGCCGGAGTTGCAAAAGTGAACGTAGTAAGTCGAAGGGAAACACCGGCGCAGAAACGGCGTGGCGAGGTCAACCGAGAGCAGCGGGCAATCCACGACGGCTTGAACGGGCATTTCAAGTTGAATGGTATCGAACAATTCAGGCAGCTCGACGAGCAGGCTGTCTTCGCAAAATTCCCAGTAATTACTGGGCAGTTGTGCCCGAACAACGTATGTGCCCGTATCAACTCGCACCCTGAAATTGCCGAGCGTGTCCGTGAGAGCGTAGGTGATGATTTCCTGCCCCCCCGTCACTTCCACCGGATAATTTTTTTGACCTGTTTCAAGCGAGTCTTTGAGGCAATTTTCATCGGCGTCGTGAAAGATATTGCCTTCAATCCAGTTAGTCCAGCTTACGAAATTGGAGTCGGTCTTGATGAGGTACATATCCCAGTCGTAGTTGGAAATGGTTGATTGGGTATAGCCTAAAATGAAATAGTTGTTGCCTTTCCTTTCCAGTTCGTATGCCAAGCTGTAGTTGCCGTGGGAATAAACTTGGGCTTCACCGACCTGCTGAATGTTTAAATCAGTCTTGACCAGTTTGATTTGATGTGTGTATGCCAAGCCAGGCTCGGCTCCCAGGAAAAGCAAGTCGCCATCCGGGGCGACTTGCTCGAAGTCGGTTGGAAAATCTTTTGGTTTTAGTTGCGTCCAAAGTGTTTGACCTGCCTGGTCTAATTTTTCAAAATAGGAATATTGTGGCACGTTGCCGAGTAGTTTAAAAGTGCCGGTAATTAAGTACGAGTTGTCAGGTAGAGCTGCAATCGCATAAATGGAAGTTACGGAGGCAGGGTCGTCGTAAACTCTTTGCCACTGAATGTCCCCGTTGGCGTCCAGCTTCAAAATCCTGTCTTCAGAAAGTTCATCATTCATTCGCACGATAAATCCGCCATCGTTTGCCTTTGCAAATTGACCAGCATTTTCATTACCTTCTGGGCTCCAGTTCCACGGAATTAAATCGTAAATCCTGCTCCAGAGGATTTCCGCACTTTTATTTACTCGTAGCAAAACGGCATTTTCGATATAGTCCGTCCAGGTGCTTCCGCCTCCGAAATCAATAATGGTATCTTTATGAACCTGTCCGGAAAGCAAAATCGTGCTGTCGGTTTCTTCTATCATGGAGTAAAAATTCAGTCCCTCGTAACCGTCAACCAGCAAAGTGTCCATCCATTGGATTTCGCCGGACGAGTTCAATTTTATAGCTAAACCTTGAGAATATGAACCTGGCTGGGAAGTGCTTCCGAGCAATAACAAGCCCTCATCTTGTGTCTGAAAAAAAGAATAGAGATACGTGAAATCGGCAAAGGCGAAAATTTGCGTCCAGATTTCATTGCCAAGCGAATCCCGCTTGGTGACGATGGTCTTGTGCTCAGATGTTCCTCCGTCTTTTGTGCCGAGAATGAAAATATTTCCCTGGTCATCAATGATTAAATCATTCCCGTACTCTTCTGAGCCATAGTTAATGACCCTTTCCCAACCTTGCCCGAAAGCTGAAAAGCACGGCAGCAACGCTACCAAAATCAAAAGTTGAATCCGCTTCATGGAACTACAGTTTTAGTGTCGGTGAAATTACCGCATCAAAAGTGCGCCACCGCTCCCACCTCGCCAAAAACAAATTTTCCCGGTTCTCAAACAGGTTTTATTTTTAGGGATTGATTTTCAGGTTTTTAGGTAAAAATCTTCAAGAATAGTGAATCTACCTTTCCGAAAGTTTCATACCGATAGCTATCGGTATCGGAAAGGTGGCTGCCCCCAACCAAACCAATCCTGCCATGCAAAATACCTTCCTCCTCCGCCACCTCCGCCGCCTGACCCGGCAAGACCTTCGAGACCTGCGCAAGCTCGTCCGCTCGCCCTATTTCAACCAGCGGGACGACGTCGCCCGCCTGTTCGACCACCTCGCCGGCGCCGTCGAGGGCAAGTTGCCGGAAGGGGCGGTGCAAAAAGAAGCCGTCTGGCAAGCGGCGTTTCCGGGGCAGCCTTTTGACGACAAGACCTTGCACTATGCCGCCTCGTTCCTGCTCAAATTGGTGCGCCAGCACCTCGCCCTGACCGAAGCCATGCAGGACGAATTGCAGCAGCAGCTCTACCTCTGCCGGGCGCTGCGCAAGCGGGGCTTGGACGAGAGTTTTGAAAAAGAACTGGCAGCCGCCGACGCCTTGCAGCAGCGCCAAAGCCGCCGCAACACCCGCTATCACTACGACCGCTACCTGCTCGAACAGGAGCGTGCCGCCCACACTTTGCAGCAGCGGCGCAGCGGCGAGATGAACCTGCAAGCCGTCCACGACGAACTGACCACTTTTTTCCTGGCGGAAACCCTGCGCCAAAGCTGCACCGTGCTGACCCACCAAACCATGTCCCGCCAAGCCTACCGCCTGCAATTGCTGGATGCCGTGCTGGCGCACGTCGGCGCAGGCGGCTTCGACGAAGTACCGGCGGTGGCGATGTATCACCATGCTTTTCAGGCACTTGCAGGCGGAAATCAACCAAAAAACCAAGCGGAGAAAAGTGCGGAGGCAGTTGCACGTGGCGGCTCCCCTTCAGGGGTCGGGGATGGTGGCGAGCGGTCGGCGCTTGCTCCAGCCGCACCACCCCCGACCCCTAAAGGGGAGACGACGCAGCCCGTCAGCACAAAAGGGGAGAGGACGCAGCCCGCCGAAGATGCCGCCGAGCTTCATTTCCAAAAACTAAAAACCCTCATCTCCAGCCACGCCAGCCAGTTCCCGCAGCACGAGCTTCGGGACGTCTATCTGCTCGCCATCAACTACTGCATCAAGCGCCTGAACCGGGGCGAACAAACTTATATCCGGGAAGCCTTCGAGCTGTACCGGCAAGGTTTGGCGGGCGGGGCGCTGCTCGAAAACGGCTTTTTGTCAGCTTACACCTACAAAAACATCGCCCGGCTGGGCACGGCACTTGGCGAGCACGACTGGGTCGCAGCCTTCATCGAAAAATTCAAAAACAACCTGCCGCCGAAGGAGCGGGACAACGCCTGGCGCTACACCCAAGCCTCCTGGCATTTCCAGCGGGGCGAGTACCAAAAGTCCATGCTCCTGCTCCGCCACGTCGAACTGACCGACGTGCTGAACAACCTCGACGCCCGCCGGATGCTCCTGCGCAGCTACTTCGAACTGGGCGAAACGGCGGCGCTGGAAAGCCTGCTCGATACCTTTCAAACTTATATCCGCCGCCAGAAAGACATCGGTTATCATCAGGATAACTACCTGAATCTCATACGTTTCACCCGCTCGCTCATGCTGACTGACTGGGGAGACAAGGAGGCGCTTGCGAGTTTGCGGCGGGAAATTGTGAGGACGAAGAATGTGGCGGAGCAGGCGTGGTTGCTGGAGAAGTGTGGAGTGGCATGAAGAAACCAACATGGCAGGGTTTTGAAACCTGCCTACGTTTTGACCCGGAAAAAAAATCCGCCCAAAAATTTGCCTATTTGAAACCAAATAAATTAAACTTGCCTCGAAAATTTTGACCAACGAGACGTTGTTTCACCAAATGAGTTAAAATTTTCTCTCCTCATTTTCAAAACGCCCAACTCATGCACATTCTTACCATCAAAGACGAAACGGCGCTCGGCAACGTCCTCCACCAAATCGAGCTTGCCGTTGCCGAAGAAATCATCACCGTCCGGGAGCTAATTCGCCAGCGGGTTTTTGCGGAAGTGGACGCCTACAATCACAAAGCCGACCAGGTTTTTCACGGCTTGGTGCAGCCCGCCGAAGTCCTTTTGAACGCCGCCGAGAAGCGGGAAAAACGCTTCGTGGATGCGGAAAAACAATTCTACGTGGCGCTCGACGCCTTCCAGAAAAATGGCTTTTTCATCCTCGTGGACGACCGACAGGCGGAGAGCTTAGACGAGGAAATCCTTGTGACGAAGGATGCGAGCGTGAGTTTTGTGAAGCTGACGCAATTGGTGGGCGGGTGAGCCGGTGGTCAACGTCGGCAGGGTTTCAAACTCTTGCCGACGTTTTGCTCAACAGTTTCACCATCAATGAATCAGGTCATGTCAACTTGGCTCAAAGCAATCCTGGTTGTTCTTCTTTTTCCCTTCATTTTGATGAAAGTAGCTTGGAAAATCTTTCAGGTTGCCTTCATCCTTCTCGCCAACATCATCATGGTCAAATTGGACGAATTAGCGCAAACTATCAAAAATGGTATCAAGACCTATTTTGCAGAAAAGAACTTCTCCTCCGAAGCCAAGGCATTGGTCGAAGCCATCCAGCGGGAGCATGCAACTAAGAAAGGGCAGCGCATTTGGGATTTAGCAGATTTCAAAAGCTACGACAGCGTCAAAAGACTGGCGTTTTGCTCTCCTGATATAATGAGGGAAGTATCCCTGATTGCCGTGTCGAGATGGGGGCGTTCATTCGAAATATACGATTCCAACAATCTGTACAAACAACTACTATTCGTGGTTTTCAGCAAACCACTTGCTCTGACGCCGGATGAGATGGAATTGATGATGATGACTATTGCCCAGGTAAAAGACTGGCAGTGGAGTGTGTTGAAATCGTTCCTGAGTCATCTCGAAACCCACTTTGAAAAATATCGCTTCCTGGACAACTCTTTTTGGGACACGTTTCGGTTTTTTCTTTCCTCCGACACATTCTCTGGCTATCATTCAAACCGGGAAACTGCATTGATTAAAAAGCGGGTGGAAATGCTGGCTGCCAGGTTGAAGGTGCCAGGCGACGAAGCCCCTGAAATATACCTCGACGAAGCGGACGGTTTCGGCATCGAGTTCAATACCCACCTCAAAAACGCCAGCCCGGCGGAGCGGCAGGCGTGGTTCCTTTTGCTCCGACTTTGCTTCAAAACCAATGCTTCTGCGCCAACGGGCAAATTTTTCAAAGAAGTTAGCAGCATTCTGGAAACGCATGAATTTTTGAAAAGCGAACTAGCGCAATGGCTTCGAAAAATGGAACGGACGCACACCAGCCCTCAGTCGTCGCAATGGCGAATTCAGGATTGGTTTTGTGACAACAATCAGGTCTTCCTGCGAAGCTTCATTTGGGCAAGTCTGTTGCTGAAAGACCCAGATTTATCAATGGTTTTAAGCCGTTTCGCCTGGCGTTGCTACAAAAAAGTGCCGGGCGTCGGAGCGCCTTCCCAAGCCTTGGGCACTGCCTGTTGCTACGTGCTTTCGAGGATGGATGACCCCGTCGGGGTTGCGTTTTTGACCGAATTGAAACAAAAAGTGCAGCATGCGAGTATTCGCAAAACGGTCGAAAAATTCATCCTCGAAGCCGCCCAGCGCAAGGGCTTGACCAAATACGACCTCGAAGACGAAGTGGTGCAGGACTATGGTTTGAGCGGCGGAAAACGACAGTTTCAAGTGGGCGATTTTTCCGCCGAAATCAACCTGCCCGCCAGCGGGAAACCCACACTGACCTGGTTCAAAAAAGATGGCTCACCACTCAAATCCACGCCGTCCGCCGTCAAAGAGCAACATTCCAACGAACTGAAAACCATCAAATTAACCTTCGACTCGCTTCAAAAAACGCTTGCCGCCCAGCGCCTGCGCTTCGACCGGATGTTCCTCGAAGACCGCAATTGGCGCTACGACCGATTCGAAAAGGTGCTGCTCCGGCACGGCTTGCTCGGCAACCTCGTTTCCCGCCTGATTTGGGTTTTCGAGGAAAACGGCAGGCAGAGCCAGGCAATGTTTCACGAGGGCATTTGGCAAACTGCCGCCGGGGAAAAACTCGACTGGCTCACGCCACAAACGACCGTCCGGCTCTGGCATCCCGCCCTGCATTCCGCCGACGAGGTCATCGCATGGCGGGAGGCGCTGCTTCGCTGGCAGGTGGTGCAGCCTTTCAAACAAGCCTTCCGGGAAATCTACCTGCTCACCGAAGCTGAATTGAACACTCGCACCTATTCCAATCGAATGGCGGCGCACATCGTCCGGCAACACCAACTCAATTCTTTGGCGACCGGGCGAGGCTGGACGTACAAATTGGTTGGCGGTTTCGACGGCGGCGGCAACCAGGCGGTGAACTTCAACATCCCGTCGCACGGGCTGCGGGTGGAGTTTTGGATTGACCATTTGAACGACTCAACGTTTTCAAATTCAGGCATTTACAATTTCGTTGCCACCGACCAGGTGCGGTTTTTCCGGCACGGTCAGCGAGAGCCGATGGTGTTGCTCGACGTTCTGGCGGTGGTGCTTTCCGAGGTGATGCGAGACGTTGACCTCTTCGTCGGCGTCGCCAGCGTCGGCAACGACCCCACCTGGCACGACCAGG
>CAZHLB010000036.1:0-18789 GCA_964533005.1 uncultured Saprospiraceae bacterium | reverse complement strand
GACAAAAACGTCGTTGGTTTGGGACAAAACCGGCACAATGCGGGGGTTGATTTTAGCGGCGGCTTCGAGATATGCTTGCGTGCCGTCGGTGCAGCCGTTTGAATAAACCAGTATTTGATAATGCGGGTAATGCGTATGATTTTCAATGCTTTCGATGCAGCGTTGCAGCAGCGCCTGTTTGTTCCAGGTGACGATGCAAATTGAAACGCCGGGGCTTGCCAGGCTTTCCATCATGTTTTTTTTCACGACGGCGCTTCCCACCAATTTTCCCATGCGTTCCTGGGCGGCGGCGACCATTTTGACGAAATCGTATTCCCGTCGCAAAGCCTTGACAGTCAGGCGCACCAGCTCGTTTTTATCATTGGAAATCAAGCCGCTTTCCTCGTTCACCAACTCGATGCCTTCGTTGCCAATTTTATTCGTGACGACGGGGATGCCGTAGGCAATGGCTTCGCAAATTTTGCCTTTGATGCCTGCGCCAGTCTGCAACGGGACGAGCGCCAGGAATGATTGCCGGTACAAATCCGCCAACTGGTCTTCGTCCACAAATCCCAAAAATTCCACGCCCGGCAGCTTGCCCAATTCCTCGATTTCCAGCGGCGCATTCGACCCGGCAATGAGCAATTTCGCATCGGGAACCTGCTCCCTGATTTTTGGAAAAATCCTGAAAACCAATTCTTTAGCTGCGATGATATTCGGGTAGTGCGCAAAGCCGCCGAAGAACAAAAGGTTGTTGTTGCCGGGGTCTTTCCACGCCGGAACCTCGACCGGATGCACGTTTGAAACAATGCACACGTCCGCTTCCGGAACTTCCGCCAAAATGGCTTGCTTGTCAAATTGGGTAACTGCCCAAATCACTTCCGCTTTTCGATATACCTCGATTTCAAGGGCTTTTTTCTTGCGCACCACCTCCTCCGTCAGTTCTTCCCACAAGCCGATGCTGCGCTCGTGCCGCACCCAATGCACGTCCACAGTGTCCGCGACGAGCTTGGCGTTGGGGTACAGTTTCAGGAATTCACCGCAATCGAAGTAGGTGTAGAAAAAGGAGAAAATCAGCACGTCCACCTGCGGCAAGACTTGCTTAACCTCCTGAAAATCAGTGATCTGAAACACCCGGACGCCTGCGGCTTCGAGCTTGCGGGCGTGGTTTTCAGGCTTATTGCCGAGGGTGAAAGCGTACACTTCGCAGTCTTGCGCCAGCAATTCCAGCAGGCGAGTTGCCCGCTTGCCGCCGCTCGAAGCGTCGAAATCGGGAAGGTTCGGCGAGCAAAAAAGGACGGTTTTTTTGAGGGATGAGGTATGAGGTGTGAGGTATGAGGGGGGGAGCAACCTTTCCGAAAGTTCTAAACTTTCGGAAAGGTGGTTTTCCCTGGCCGGCAGTGCGGCTGACCTTTCCGAAAGTTCTAAACTCTTGGAAAGGTGGTTTCCTCCGCTCGGCGTCGAGGCTGACCTTTCCGAAAGTTTAGAACTTTCGGAAAGGTGGTTCTGGCTGGCGTCAAGCACCGGCGGCGCAGCGCCATTTCCAACCAGCAATTTTCGCAGGTTTCCAGCGATTTGCCGGGGGCTTTCATTTTTCAAAGCTTTGCGCAAAGTGCTGATATTCTTGCCGTTGACGTGAGCGAGCAACCTACCGGGCATCGCCAGGGCAGCCAATAAAAATTGCAGAAAAAGCCAAAGCCCTGTCTCGTTGAACGGCTTTTTGGAAGAGAACACATCAAAAATCCAGCGCAACGGCGCCGTCAAAAACCTGCCCAACCGGTAGCTCACCGATGACCGCTCCTCGCCGAGCGTCACCAGCGCCTGCCGGTAGTCCGTTTCGAGTTTTTGATTTTTTGAAAATAGCTCCCAAATCAAGTCTTCCTTTTGTTTTTGCACCAGGCGGGCGGCGGCGAGGTCTCTTTTTGCCGCTTCGATTTCCAGTTTTGAAGCGTCATTTTCCCGGCGGGCAGTTTCGAGTTGCCGGTGCGTTGCCTCGATTTCTTTTTGAGCGGATTCGTGTGCTTGGCGAGTGGATTCGTATGCCTGAATCGTGGTCTCGTATTCCCGGCGGGTGGATTGGTGTGCCTGTTTTTCAGTTTCGAGGCGGGAAGTCAACGCTTCTGTTTGCTGTTTTTCATCAGCCAACGCCCGGCTGCCTGCTTCTACTTTCTCTTGTAAATCAATGATTTGCACCGTCTTTTCCCGCAGATTGGCGTAGGCGGATTGCAGTTGCCGGTCGAGTTCCCAGGCGGCGGCTTGCTGCGATTTAAGTTGCCCTTCGAGCGTCTCCACCAGCTTTTTTTCAACTTCGAGCATGGATTGCAGCAGCTCGTTTTCCTTTTTGAATTGCTCGTTTTCCTGTTGAACCTGCCCGGCGTGTTGGCGGTGTTGCTCAGCTTGTTTTTGGAACTGTTCCGCTTGCTGTTCAAGCTGCCCGGCTGCCTGCTGAAACTGCTGCTGCGAGCGGCTTTTTTCCGCTTCAAAATCTGTTGCTTGCTGCGCCAAACGCTCTGAAAACCAGGCTCGTATGCTCGCCGTAAAATCAGTGACCTTTGCCAACGCCGCCTCGCCAATGTTTTTGTAAACGAGGTGGAAAGTGATGCTTTCCACCTGCTTTCCAGGCTTCGGCTCGACGATGACGAAGTCTTGCGGCTCGAACAAAAACTCGACGCCATGCTCGATGAGCACCTTGCGGCGAGCAGGCTCGAAGGCGTCCGAACTGCCGTCTGCGTAGGCAATGCTGACCTCGGTGAAAGCGACGTGGCAAAGCGCATCGCAAGGAAAAAGCAAGGCATTTTCGATGGGTGCGGCGACGTGGCTGAGGTCGAAAACCAGCCGCTCAAGTCCTTCAAATACAGGCAGTTGCAGCGGCGCAACGAGGCGGGTTTTTTCACCGCATTCTAATTTTAGCGTCGCAAAAAAGTCCTGCTTGGGCGCAGGCGTAAAAAAGCGCAGGTTGAAATCGAACAACTCCCGCTGCCGGTCAAGCTCCGCCAAAACCGCCGGGTCGTTGGGCGCACCGGCAAGTTTTTCCATCAAATCGAGCAGGGTTGGGAAGTATGGCAGGCGCTCCATGCCGTCGCTATTGCGGGCGGCGTCGTGGTGCTTGAGTTTTTTGTCAATAAAATCCTGGATGGCGGTGCGCCGGTTTTGCCAGTCTTTTTCAGGCGGCAAAAGCTGGAAATCCCGCAAGACTTGCTCCACCGTTGCCACCGGTTTTTCAAGCAAGTCGTTGTAAAACAAGAGGCGCCGGGGCGTGTTCCGGCTGTTTTTTTCCGCTTGCAACAAGTGGTTGAGCCAGAGGGAGAGGGCTTTGTTTTTGTCCAGATTGTTGCGGCGGCGCAAGGAATGAAAGACTTCCGCCGGGTGCCGGACGATGACGATGCTGGCGCTTTCCACCTCCAATTCCTTCAAAACTTCCAGCCAGAGCGGCATCAAAAAACAGAGCCGGGGGTCTTTCACGTAGAGCGCCGGGCGGTTCATCAATTCCGAGGTGAGAAAGTTGGCGATGGCTTGTTTGTGCTTGCGCAACCTGGCTTCTGAAACCCAACCGCCGGGCAGGTCGAAAGGACTGTCCCAACGCAAGCCAAGCTCGGCGAGGATGCCTTCATTGATTTGAAAAACCTGCCGGTTTTCAAAAAATCCTTTCTCATTGTCGAAGGCCGGTTCGAGCATTTCCCGACCGCCGGAAATGCCGCTGAGGTGAATGCAGCCCGCCAAAGCAGACGTGCCGCTGCGGTGCATGCCGAGGATGAAAAGGACTTTTTTGCGATGGCGAGAACTGTTCATGGCGGTTGGATAAGGGCGGCAAAGCTACTTTTTTGGCTCAAATTCGGTGAGGTGGCTGTTGCTTGCAATTAAGGATGCTCCATCAATTTTGCATATTCTTCAATCATTTCCTCCGGTTCGCCGATGCCAATCGGAACGCCATAGTCGAGCAGCAAAACCCGGTGGCAATGCTGCCGAATCTGTTCCATGTTGTGCCCGACGTGGACGATTGTTCTGCCTTCCACCAGCGATTTTTGAAAGACTGCCTCCGATTTTTCCCGGAAGCGGCTGTCGCCAACGCCGCCAAAAAATTCGTCCATCAGAAAAATATCCGCCTGCGCATGCACCGCCACCGAAAAAGCGAGGCGGCTGTACATGCCTGAAGAATAGTACTTGACTTTAGTCTCCACGAAATTCTCCAACTCCGCAAACTCTATGATTTCGTCGAACCGCTGACCTATCTGCTTGAAACTCAAGCCCAAGAGCGAGGCATTTAAATAAATGTTGTCCCTCGCCGACAGCTCCGGGTCGAAGCCCATGCCCAAAGCCAGCCGAATCATCCTGCCATCCACCTCGACGCTTCCGCCGGGATCGGGTTGGAAAGCGCCCATGATGATTTTCAGCAAGGTGGATTTGCCGCTGCCGTTCCTGCCGATGATGCCGAAGAACTCGCCTCTTTCGATTTCGAGGTTGATGTTTTGAAGAGCTTGAATTTGGCGCAGGTGATTGGGCTTGAAAAAATGGAAGACTTTTTCCCGGATGGAGCCGGTGTCTTTTTCGTAGACCGAGAAGGTCTTGCTGATATTTTGAAGCCGGATGGCGATTTCGTTCATGGTCGAGCGAAAGCTGACAGGTGGAAAACGGGTTTTTGAGCGGAAAAAAATGAAATTTTTTTCCGCTCAAAAACCCGTTTTCCACCTGTCAGCTTTGGGCTAAATTTTTTCCAACGCCTTGCGGGACATCCTGGCATAAAATGCCAGTGCCACTGCCAGCAGGAAAAGCGTGTAAATCCAATCGTAAGTAAAAAGCGTCCAGTCGAGCGGCTTACCATAAATCAAAGTTTCCTTGGCATTAAAAGCGATTCCTGCAAGCGGCGTCAGGTATGCCAGCACGGCAGATTTGGAGTCCGGGCTAAGGTCAATTTCGAAAAAAATGCCGCTCAACCACAAAATCATCATTTTGGTCAAGTCCCAAACGTGAACGATGTCCCGAATGAAAATCTGTACGATAGACAAAATGAGCTGCACGGCAAAGCCAAATACGAGCAGGTTGAGCATCAACAAAGGAAATAATGAGGAATGAGCGTGGAATTCGATATCGAAAAAAAGGCTGGCAACGAAATAGGTCAGGAAATTGAAAAGGAAGGCGAAAAAGGTGCTTAGCGTAGCGGCGTAGTAGATGTCTAACCAATTGATTTGCAGGTTCTCCAGAATGTACCGCTTGCTTTGCACGATGTGCAAACCGAAGGTGGTGGTTTCTGCAAAAAACGTGTATATCACCAGCCCCAAAAACAGAAACAAGGCGAGATTTTCCTGCTTGTTCTCAAAGACCCGGCTGAAGACGAAGTAATAAATCGCCAACTGAGTCAGCGGGTTAATCATTGCCCAAAGCAGACCGAGGAACGAGCCGTAGTACCGCTTCAAAAAGTCCGTTTTTGCCAGCACCCAGATGCGCTCCAACCGGTTGTTTTCGGGCAGGAGTTCCAGTGCGGGCTTGAGCAGTTGATTAATCATGGGACAAAAAAGCTGACAGATGGAAAACGGGTTTTTCGAGAGAATAAAAATGAAAAAACCTGTTTTCCACTTGTCCGATTAAAGCTCAAATTATTGAAACTGATGTCTATTTATTCAACCATATACTGCAGAAACAAACTCAAACGCCCGCCTCTCCGACCAGGCAAACTCGCTCCTCGTCTGCAAAAAACCCACGTGCCCCCCATGCCTCGGCATCTCCAAAAAGGCCTTCGGATGCCGCTCGCAAATTTCCACCGGGAAACATTCGGGCGGCAAAATAGGGTCATTTTTCGCTTGCACCAGTAAAGTCGGAACCGTGATGCCTGCCATGAAATTTTTAGCGGAAGCCTGCCGGTAAAAATCCGCCGCATCTTGAAAGCCATTCAATGGCGCTGAAAAATGCTCGTCGAAGTCTCGCCAGACCTTGATTTTCCTCAGTTTTTCCAGGTCAATCTTGCCGGGAAACTGCTGCTGCTTCGCCTGCATTTTCAGCGAGAGATAGTGCAGGAAGCGCCGTTTGTAAATGAAATTTCTCGGCAAATCCAGAATCGCCGCACCCGCCTCCAAATCCGTCGGCGACGAAAAAGCGACGCAAGCCCGCACCGCTTCCGGCACTTCTTTGCCATGCACGCCGAGGTATTTCATGTTGATATTGCCGCCCATCGAGAAGCCAATGAGGGCGATAAATTCATAGTCCTTCGTGTGCAAAGCGTGGCGAATCACCTCGCCTATGTCGCCGATTTCGCCGTGATGATACATCCGCAAACTGCGGTTCATTTCGCCGCTGCACGAGCGGCAATTCCACGCCAGCACGTCCAAATTTTGCTGACTGAAAAACTTCGCCATGCCCTTGACGTAGGCTCTATTGGAGTCGCCTTCCAGCCCGTGCGAGAGGAGGACGAGGCGTCGGCTGCCCCGGTCGAGCCAGTCGAGGTCGAGGAAGTCGCCGTCGGGCGTTTCGATTCTTTCCCGCTCATAATCAACGCCTTGCACTTTGCGGAAGAGCGACGGATAGATGGTTTCGACGTGACCGTTGAGCAAAAAACGGGGTCTGCGATAGGTTGAGTGATGGAGTAGTGGCATAAACTGAAAGTGAAACCGACCTTTCCGAAAGTTTCAAACTTTCGGAAAGGTTACTTGCTCCTGCGGAAAGAACCGACCTTTCCGAAAGTTTCAAACTTTCGGAAAGGTGACTCCAACATGAAAGATTTTGACCCAGGCTTGATAATTTTCCGCCTGCCAATCTGCGTTTGAGATTTTCGGCGCAAAAATGATGTGTCTTTTTGAACCGCCGTGCATCGAAAAGGACATTCGGAGAGCGAAGGTTTTCAAAGGAAATCTTTCAACCCGTCCGATTCTTCGGGCACACATCTATCATCTTGTAACCGCCCGTTTCAACGGGCGGGCTGCGAACTCCACGCCCCCACATCTATCATCTTTTCAAAACATCAGCATCCGCCGAGGGCGGATGGGATGTCTTGTAAAGATGATAGATGTGGGGCAGGGAGCTACACAGCCCGCCGTTGAAACGGCGGGTTACAAGATGATAGATGTGCCTCTGCGATGGATTGGGCGGTGCAAAAATTTCTGTTGAAAACCTCTGCATTCCTTAGCTATATTCTTCATGATGAACCAATTGTCTTCAATCAGAAAACTCCACCTCGCCGTCGTTTCGGCAGTCCTCCTCGCAGCTATCGCTGCCTTCGCAAGCCCCAATTTCTTCACTCGCCAACATCAACCAATCATCAATTACCAATTCTCCATGGGAAACCACGACTACGACAAGGCTTGGAAAGAAATTGACAGCCTCGAGCAACAGGGCTTGCCCAAGTCGGCGCTCGAAAAAACCGAGGCGCTGCTGGAAATTGCCCGCCGGGAAAATGTGCCCGCACAAATCGTCAAAGCCTTGATTTACAGGGGGAAATACCAAAGCCAACTCGAGGAAGAAGGCTTGGCGAATGCCATTTTCCGCTTGCAGCAAGAGGCGGAAAAGGCGGAGTTCCCGGTCAAGCCGGTGCTGCAATCCATGCTGGCGGAGATGTTTTCCAGCTACATGGACAACAACTATTGGCGCTTCCGGGAGCGGACGCAAACGGCTGATTTCAAACCCGAAGACATCCGCACCTGGACGCTTGAACAACTCACCAACGAAGCCGCCAAATACCACTGGCTGGCAGTTTCCAACGAAAACACGAAGGGCGTCGGCATCGAAAATTTCAAACCGATTTTGACCGAAGGTCGCAACGAAGAAGGGCTGCGCCCCACCCTTTACGATTTCCTGGCGCACCGGGCAATTGACTTTTTTATGAACGAGCGCACCTACCTGACGCAGCCTGCTTACAAATTCTATATTGATGATGCTCAGGCATTTGCGAAAGCGGAGGACTTCATAAAGTGGCAAATTACGAGCAAAGACACCGCCTCCCAAAAGCTGCAAACCCTGCGCCTGATGCAAAAATTGCTTGCATTCAGGATGCAAGAACGGGAACGCCATTCCGCCTCGCTGCTCGACGCTGATTTGAAGCGCCTGCGTTTTGTCCATCAAAATGCGGTGATTGACACGAAGGACGAGCTTTACATGCGAGCCTTGCAAGACCTGCAAAAAAAGTACGAAGACAGCCCGCTGGTTGCTGAGGTGAAATATGAAATCGCCAGTTTTTACTTCACGAAAGGCAGTGATTGGCAGCCGTTGCCGCTCGGCTCCCCGTCGTCTGACTCCCCTTCAGGGGTCGGGGGTGGGGGTGGCGACGACCGCAAATGGCACTGGAAAAAAGCACTCGACCTCTGCAACGAAGTGCTGCAAAAACACCCAGGCACTTTTGGCGCAAAACAATGCAGCACATTGAAAGCCAGCCTGTTGGAGAAAACATTGACCATGCAAACCGAAGTGGTCAACCTGCCCGGCGAGCCGTTTTTAGCAAGAATTGACGCCCGAAATATCCCCACCGTTTATCTCAAAATCATCCGCTTCAATGAAAAACGGCGGGCGGAGTTGGACAAAATTCGCTTCGGCAACAACGCCGACGATGAGATGCTCCAGTTTTTCAACAAACTGAAACCGCTCAAATCCTGGTCGGTGAAATTGCCCGATGACGGTGACTTGCGCCAGCATTCCGTGGAAATCAAAATGGACAAACTGCCGCTCGGTCAGTACCTCGTGATGGTTTCCCCCGACGCCAAATTTTCCAAGCCGCAAGTGCCCAACCCCGACGGCAATTTGAGCGGCGCAACAGGCTATCTTTTCACAAACGTCTCAAACATAGGCAGTTGGCAACGCCAGCACAACGAGGACGGCGCTGAATTCGTCGTCTTCGACCGCAAAAACGGGACGCCGCTCAAGGGCGTGACCGGCGAGCTTTTTTGGCAGAATTACAACTCCGTTTTCAGAAAATACGAGTGGAAAAAGGGCGGCAGCGGCACGAGCGACGCCGACGGCATCCTCCGACCCCAAGCCAGCGACCGGGAAGGCAGGAGTTACCAGGTGCTTTTCAAACTCGGAAAAGACACCCTTTTCACCGGCGAAGGCTACTACAATTACACCTACCGGGACAATCCGCAGCGCTACCAAACCACGCATTTTTTCACCGACCGTGCGATTTACCGCCCCGGTCAGACGGTCTTTTTCAAAGGCATTGCGCTGGAATTTGACGAAAAACGGATGCCTGCCATCCTGAAAAATAAGCAGGTGACCGTCACCTTTCGGGACGCCAACTATCAGGAGGTCAGCAAGTTAGAATTGAAAAGCAACGAGTACGGCTCGTTCAGCGGGCAGTTCACCGCCCCTCGCACGGGCTTGCTGGGGCAGATGCAAATCCAATCGAGCATCGGCGGCAACGCACATAGTTTTCGAGTGGAAGAATACAAACGCCCAAAATTCGAGGTGACTTTCGAGCCGGTCAAAGGCAGCTACCGCCTCAGCGAAAAAATTACGATGCAAGGCAAGGCGATGGCTTACGCAGGCAGCAACGTGGACGGAGCGATGGTGACTTGGCGGGTCGTGCGGGAGGTGCGTTTTCCGTGGCTGCCCTGGTGGATGATGCGGTGGTTTCCCCAGCGGGGCGAAACGATGGAAATTGCCAACGGCGAAGCGGCGACCGACGCCGAGGGCAAGTTTAGTTTCCAGTTCACCGCCCTGCCCGACCGGAGCATTCCGAAGGAGCAAAAGCCTGAATTTTCATACACGGTTTACGCCGACGTCACCGACATCACGGGCGAGACGCAAAGCCAAGAGGCTTATGTATCAGTGGGTTACGTTTCGTTGCGGGCGGACGCCGTGCCTGCCAATGCCGCCGGGAAACCGTTGGCAAGCGGCAGCCCCGGCGCTCCAAAAACCTTCCCATCCGACCCCCCTTCAGGGGCTGGGGGCGGCGACGTGAATTTGGACAGTTTGAAAAAATTTGTGGTCAACATCGAGAACCTGAACGGCGAGCCGGAACCTGCGCAAGGCACTTTGACCGTCGAACTTTTGCAAGCTCCTCAGACCATTTTCTTGTCTCGTTTTTGGGAAAAACCAGACCGGCAGGTGATGAGTGAGAAGGATTTCAAAAAGGAATTTTCGCAGTTTGCCTACGCCGGGGAAGACCGGGTGGAAAATTGGAAAGTCGAGCGGCAGGTGTTCGAGGCGAAGTTTGACACGAAGGACAGCAAGGAAGTTTTGCTGCCAAAAGTGTTGCTCTCGCCGGGCAAATACGTCGTCACGCTGCGCACGAAAGACAAGTACGGCGAGGCAGTCGAGGTCAAAAAATACTACACTTTTTATCGCCTGACCGATGCTGGCGTCGCTCCCGGCGAGAAGAAAGTGGCAGGCGGTGAAGTGCGTCCGCCCGTGCCGATGATTGGCTGGCATCTGCTTGAAAATCAAAACTTTGAGCCGGGCGAAACTGCTCGCCTTTACTTTGCCAGCAGCGAAAAATCCCTTCCCATTTTGCTCGAAATCGAAAAGGACGGCAGGCGCTACCTGCGCAAATGGATTACCGTCGGCGCACTGCAAGATGTCAAGTATTTGGTGAAAGAAGAAGACCGGGGCAACCTGAGCTACCACGTCAATTTTGCCAAAAACAACCGCTCGTTCAACCAGTCGAATACCATCCTCATACCGTGGAGTAACAAGGACTTGCGCATCGAGTACGGCACTTTCCGGGACAAGCTCAAACCGGGTCAGCAGGAGGAGTGGGTGCTGAAAATCAAAGGCGCAAAAGGTGAAAAAGTGGCGGCGGAAATGGTCGCCGGGATGTACGATGCCTCGCTCGACCTTTTTGCTGCGAACAGTTGGGGCATGAGCGTTTTTCCGAGCAGTTGGCAGCGCATCCGCTACTCGGCGGAAAGCTACAATGCCGTTCAAAATCAATGGGTTGGCTATTTTCAACCGGAACCGGCGGAGGGCGATTACCGGGAATACGAGCAATTGAATTGGTTCAATTGGTACTTCGCAGAAGGTCGCCCGGTAATGTTGATGAAGTCCATGGCAGGCGGCGTCCGGCGGGAACAAATGGATATGGCAATGGAGGATAGGACTGCACCTGCACCGGCAATGGAAGCCGAAGAAATGGTCGCTGCAAACGGCATGGTTGCCAAGAAAAATGGCGATGCGAAAGCCCAAACCGCTGATTCGTCTGCCGCATCCAGCGGCGACCAACCGCCAAAACAACCTTCCACGCCGCTCGACCAAGTGAAAGTGCGCAGCAACCTAAACGAAACCGTCTTCTTTTTCCCGCACCTGACTACCGACGCCGAAGGCAATGTTGTCATCAAATTCACGATGAACGAGGCGCTGACCCGGTGGAAATTTTTGGGCTTGGCGCACACTGCCAAACTGGAGTTTGGCAGCACGGTGAAGGAAATCGTCACCCAAAAAGAGCTGATGGTGATGCCCAACCCGCCGAGGTTTTTTCGGGAAAACGACGAAATTGAGTTCACTGCGAAAGTCTCCAATTTGAGCGACAAGGCGTTGAGCGGCGAGGCTCGGCTGGATTTGGTGAATGCTTTGACCGGGCAAAAATTGACGCTTGGCAGTTTGCAAGTGGTGAACAGCAAGGGAAACACGGCGAATTTTACGGTGGCGGCGGGGCAGTCGGCTCGGCTGGCTTGGCGCTTCAAAGTGCCTGATGTTCAGGATGTTCCGGTGATTGAACATACCGTGATTGCTTCGGCAGGCGAGTTCAGCGACGCCGAGCGCAGCGCCGCCCCGGTGCTTTCCAACCGGATGCTCGTGACCGAAACTTTGCCGCTGCCGGTGAAGGGTGGGCAAAACAGAACCTTCGTTTTTAAGTCCATGCGGGACAACAAATCCGGCACTTTGCAGCACCATGCGGTCACTTTGGAGTTCACTCAAAACCCTGCGTGGTATGCCGTGCAAGCCCTGCCGTATTTGATGGAATATCCTTACGAATGCACGGAGCAGATTTTTGCGAGGTACTACGCCAACAGCCTCGCCACTTCCGTCGCCAATTCGCACCCGAAAATCAAGACCGTTTTCGACAAGTGGCGCACCTACCAACCGGCGGCGCTTGCCAGTAATTTGAGCAAAAACCAGGAGTTGAAAAGCGCCCTGCTCGAAGAAACGCCCTGGGTGCTGGCAGCCCAAAGCGAGGAGCAGCAAAAGCAAAACATCGCCCTGCTGTTCGACCTCAATCGCATGAGCTACGAGCAGGAAGCGGCTTTGGCAAAAATGAAGGAACGGCAACTTCCCGGCGGTGGCTGGGCATGGTTCACCGGCGGCAGGGACGATTGGTACATCACGCAATACATCGTCGAAGGTTTGGGTCACCTGCAAAAATTGGGCGTGACCGACCTGCAAAAACCAGCGACCTGGAGCATGGTGCAAAACGCTGTCCGATACTGCGACGCAAGGATGGTCGAGCATTACGAGGAGTTGGAAAGGCTTGTAAATCAAGGCAAAACAAAGTGGGAAGACGACCACCTGGACTACCTGGCGGCGCATTATTTGTACGCCCGCACCTTCTTTTTGGAGGATAAATCAGCCCAGGCAGGCACGGGCAAAACCTTGCCGCAGCGCAGCAAGGAATACATTTCCTTAGAAGGAAAAGCCCTGCAAGTCTTCGATTATTACGTCGGTCAGGCTGAAAAATACTGGCTCAACAAAGGCATGTATTCCGAAGGAATGCTCTCCCTGGCGCTCGACCGCACCGGCAAAGCCGAAGCCGCCGGTCGCATCGTCCGCTCACTGAAGGAGCGGGCGCTGGTGAACACGGAGCTTGGGATGTATTGGAAATACCCGGTCGGCTATTGGTGGCACACCGCCCCCATCGAGACGCACTCGCTGATGATTGAAGTTTTCAGCGACGTGGCAAACGACCCGGCGGCAGTGGATGAACTGAAAATCTGGCTGTTGAAAAACAAGCAGACCAATCATTGGAAGACCACGAAAGCGACCAGCGCCGCCGTTTATGCGCTACTTTCCAGCGGCGACAATTGGCTGCTCGACGACCAGCCGCTCGAAATTCAAGTTGGCTCCCGCTCTGCCGACAACGCCAAATCCTGGCAGTCGCACATTGCGAAGCAACAAGCCAGCGCAGAAGCTGGAACGGGCTATTTCAAAGTGAAATTCGATGCCAAAGAGGTTAGCCGAGACATGTCCACCGTCACCGTCCGCAACCCGAACAAGGTCGTCGCCTGGGGCGGCATGTACTGGCAATATTTCGAGCAACTCGACCAAATCAAGACCTTCGAGGAGACGCCGCTGACGTTGAAAAAGCAGCTTTTCCGGGTCGAAAACTCGCCGACGGGCGAAGTTTTGCACCCGGTTCGGGAAGGCGAAAAATTGAAGGTGGGTCAAAAACTGAAAGCCCGCATCGAGCTTCGGGTGGACAGGGACATGGAATACGTTCACATGAAAGACATGCGAGCCAGCGGTTTCGAGCCGATGAACGTATTGAGCGGCTACAAATGGCAGGCGGGTTTGGGCTACTACGAAAGCACCCGGGACGCTTCGACCAACTTCTTTTTCTCGTGGCTGCCAAAGGGGACGCACGTGTTCGAGTACCCGTTGCGGGTGGTTCACAAAGGCGATTTTTCAAATGGGGTGACGACGATTCAGTGTATGTATGCGCCGGAGTTTACGAGCCATTCGGAGGGGATCAGAGTCAAAGTAGATTGAGGAGAGAGGCGGTTTTTTGAGAGAAATTTTTTCAAAATTTCTCTCAAAAAACCGCCTCTCTCCAAAGTTTCCTGTCACGGTGTGGCAGGCAGGAAAAACGAAAGGGGCGGCAAGTTGCCGCCCCTTTCGTTTTTACCATGCCGTTACCCAAACAAATCCTGAAAACTATGAACCTCCACGCCCGTCCTTTTTTGCGAAACATCTCCGCCATAAACGAGGTGCGAATGCGTTCCCGGCGCTATATTTTGAAAGTAATTTAAACCGGTAAAAAAATCAGGGTGAATGGTTTTACCCATTTTAATTTCAAAAGCATGGCGCTCCAAACCGAGGTCGAAAAGCAGGTCAATTTCATGATGCTGGCTGTCGTTCCAGAAATAAAATAATTGCCGCTCGCCCTGGTTGTAATATTTCTTGAGCATCTCAGTAATGACCAAATTTTCAAACAATGCGCCTCGTGCAAAATGCACGTCTAATTCAGCGGCGGAGCGCAATCCGAGCAAATAAGCTGCAATGCCGGTGTCGTAAAAGTATATTTTAGGTGATTTAATAACCCGCTTGCTGAAATTATTATAATAGGGCGGCAGGCGATAAATAATATAGCTGGTTTCCAGCACCGAAAGCCAATTCGATATGGTTTTATTGTCAACGCCTGTCTCGATTCCGAGGCTGTTTTGATTAAGCAGTTGCCCCGTTCTGCCGGAAAGCAATTGCATGAATCGTTGAAAAACGCTGACATTTTGGACGTTTATTAATTGCCGCACATCCCGCTCGATATAAGTGAGCAAATAATCCGCATAAAAACTTGCCGGAGAAATATCCTGCGCATATTGTCTCGGATAAGAGCCTCGGTATAAATATTCATGCCAGCCGGAGACGGCATATTCGCTCGATTGTAATTCCGAATAAGAAAATGGCAATAATGAAAAAACCGCTACCCTTCCCGCCAATGATTGGGATATGCGCTCCATGAGTTGGAAATTTTGCGAGCCGGTCAAAATATACTCGCCGTTGCGCTTGCGCTGGTCGGTGTAGGTTTGGAGGTAGGAAAATAAATCCGGGGCATATTGCACTTCATCCAGGATAACGCCGTCTTGCCAGGTCTCTAAAAAATTCCTGGGGTCGGCTTGCGCAAAAGCCCGGTTGTCGGGGTCTTCCAGGCTAACGTATTTGTAATCGGGGCGCAATTGCTGGGCAAATGTTGTCTTGCCCGACTGCCGGGGCCCCGTGATGATGATGAGTGGATACTTGCCGAGCATCAAGTCGGCTTTTTCAAACAATAGTCGTTTTACCATGCTTTTGTAATTTTGGAATCCGATTCCAAAATTACAAAGGTTCTGCTTTTCACCAAGCCTTCACCACTGCCCATTCGCACTCAAATTCACGTCCCCCACCTTTATTCCAATAAAATCCGTCTTCAACTTATCCTCACTCAAGTCATTGAAATTCAGCACCTCCGGAAAGGGCGTCGCCCATGGGTCAAGCGGATTTGGAAACACAAAACCCTTCGGCAAAAACCGCCACGAGGCATTGTTCGGGAAGCTGTCGGTGACCTGCAAAATCATCTTCCGAATCGCCACCAAATCCGCCGTCGAGACGAAACCGGAGTGGTTGGCGTCGGCGGCGATGATTTTGTAGGGACTGTCCAAGTATTGATTGGCGAGGATGTGTTTGCTGATGAGGACGAGGTCGAAAGTGGTCACGCCGTTGAGCGGAAAAGTATCTTTTGCCGGGGTCAGCGAGTAGTCGCCGCCTTGCGGAACGATGAACTCGAACTTGCCATCCGCCCCCGTTTTCACCACCTCCTGCATCGAGCCGTTCAAGCCCACCGCCACATTTTTCACCGGGTCGCCATTTGCCATTTCAACCGTGCCGGAAATGAGCGGGTCGCCCATGCAAACGCCATTGTTGTCGTTGACAAAAACGACACTTTGACAAAAATCCTGGTTGCCGCTTGCGTCCGTCACATAGACGTCCACGAAAACGTAGCCGATGCTGAAGCAATCGAAATGAATGGTCGTGTCGGTCACGTCGGGCGAGAAAGAAAAATGCAAATCGCCGGAGCAATTGTCGAAACTGCCTGCGTCGAACTGCTCGGCGGGAAACACCAGCACCGTGTCTTCGTCAAGCGTGACCGAAAAACCAGGAAAGCAATACGGCGTCGGCGGTTTGCAATCTTTCACCCGCACGATGGTTTGGCAAGCCGTCTGGTTGTTGCAATTATCCTGCACGAGGTAAGTCATGGCGTAGTCGCCGGGCGGCACGTTTTCAAAAATAAAGCCCGTGCCCAACTCGCCGCTCGCCGTGATGGTCAGGCTGCCGCTGCAATCGGTCACGCCAGGCACGGGCAGCTCGAAAGACACGTCGCAATCGCTTTCCAAAATGCAAACTTCATGCACCGGCGGGCAATTCACGACCGGGTCAACGGCGTCTAAAACCTTGATTGTCTGTTGGTAAGTGATGAAACCATCCCAGGGATTAGCGTCCGGGTCGGTGTCCGGGTTGGTCGTTTGACCTGCCATCGAAGCGCCGGGTTTTGATTTTGGAATGGCTCGCCAGCTATCCCGGAAGGTACGGGTGTCGCAGTCGCCGTCGCCGTCGAAATCGCAAGGCTCGGCGGGAAAAGCCAGTTGAAAAGCCCGCTCGGAAGACTCGACCACCTCCTGGTCAATGTTCGCCCCGACGACGCACCAGTTGATGACCGTCCAGGTTCTGGCGATTTTGAAACAGGCGTCCGGCACGACCGTGAAAAGCTCGTCATTGAAGGAAACGGCGACCAATTCGCAGCTTTCAAAAAAGATTTCCGGCTCGCCGGTGGGCGGCAAAGTCGTGCCGCAATTCACGGTCAGGTCTGCCGGAAACTCCACCACAAAATCCGAAACGTGCTGAACCTGAATGTTTTGAATGCAACTCACCGTCGCATTTTGCCCGGCGTCGGTGACTATCCAGCGGCGGACAATTGTGCCTTGCAAACATTGGTCAACGTTGACCAAAACGCTCGTGTCGAGAAAAACCGGCTCGCAATTATCAATGAAAACGGGCAAGCCGTATTGCTGCAAAACGCTCGTGATTCCCGCCGCCAGCGGAATTTGCAGGCTGTCTGCAAATGTCTCGCAATCAATCGTTTTTGCCGCTGGGCAGGAAATCAGCACCGGCGGAATTTTTTCCTCCACCAGCACCCGAACCATGCAATCGTTGGCATTTCCGGCGCAATCCACCGCCCGAAAAACCACCGTCACCGTGTCGCCTGCGTCATCGCAGCAGAAGTTGACGAAGCTGCGAAATTGAATATTCGCCGAGTCGCAATTGAAATCCATCCGCCGGACGGAAAAGCTGTCCAGACAACACAAATCGTAGCTCCCATCGTCCAGCGAAGTGGCAAACAATTCGGAGACCGGCGGGCTGCCGAGGCTCACGTTCGTGAACTCATCACAAACCGCCACCGGCGCTGTCAGGTCAGCTACCGTGACCGCAACTTCCTGAGTGTCAATGTTTCCGCAAATGTCTTTTGCAATGTAAATGATGGTGTGAACGCCGAGCGGCAAGCCTGGAACAGGGATGAAACCGCCTTGCGCACCGTTCAAACCATTCACGTAAACCACCTCGCCGATGGGTGTGATGATGCGTTGCGTCGAGGCGTGGCAAGTATCTTTCAGCGTCGCAGGCAGCAGCAAACTGGTGGAAAAACAGCCGCCGTGCACATTGCCCTGCAAGTTTGCCGGAACGGTGAAAGGAGGTCTGGAAATCACCGGCGGCGTGGTGTCCTGCACTTTGATGAGTTGCACATTGTCCTCTCCGCTTGCGCCTTGCGTGAAAATTTGCCCGGTGCACCAATTCAGCACCGTCCAGGTGCGGACGATGGTGAAGGTCGAGCCGCAGCCTGGCAGTGTGGAATTGCTATGCGTTACCGTGAAAGGGCAGTAAGTTCCAATCGCCACGTTTGGGACGCCGCTGCCATTTTGTGTGGCAGCAATCACATTCGGGTTGGCATTGTACACGTCGCACTCCCAGATTTTGTCAGGCGGAAAACTCGGAACAGCGGGATTGGTCAGCGTCAAAACCTGCGTGCATGGCGAGGAGGTATTTCCAAAATCGTCGTAGGCAATGAATTTTCTCGTGATAGTCACCCCGTTGCAAAGGTTGTTGTCGTCCTGGGTTTGGCTAATCAAATTGATACCCGGCGAGGTGTCGCAGTTGTCGTCGGCGATGGGCAGAAACTGGTTGTTGAAATTTTGGAAGCAGGAAATAGTGAAGTTCGAGCAGGTGATTTGCGGTGCAAGTTTGTCTTCAATCAAAGCCGTGCCCCAGCAAAAATTGCCGGTGGAATCGTCTATCACCCTGACCGTCACGTATTTGTCCAAGCTGTTGCTGCCTGCCGGGTTGGGGATTTCAATGCCAGTCTGGTTGAAAAGCTTGACCGTAAAGTCATCGTAGTTAGCGTAAGTGCCTTCCAAAATATCGTCCGGCTCAATCAAGCCTTCGCAGTTTTCATTCACGGAGACGTGGATGGTGTCGTTGCAGACGAGGGTTGAGTCGAGGGGGAAATTGACCTTTCCGAAAGTTTCAAACTTTCGGAAAGGTGGCGATTCGTTCAAGTGGTTATGCCAAGCCGCAGCCAGCATAATTCCAACAGAAAAAGCAAGCGCCAGCTTGAAAGTCAGGTCGTTTATTTTCATGGTATCGAAGTTGTTCGGTTGAGCGCAATGCGCTGATAATCTGTACGAAAAATCAGGAAATGAGATACGGTTCGGGAGAAAAATTCAGCACGGGGCAGGTTGCCCGTGATTAGTAACCAGTTGATGGGAAGGTCAAATTTCGATGCAGGAAAAACAGCTGCTCAGGAGTTGGTTCGTTCTGAAAAATCGTTGAAAACCAAGAGTGTTTGCGCTGTTTGTGCGGATGGAAGTGTGTTCAAGTTTCCCCATCGAAGCGGTTTGTGTATCAGTTCGGGTGGAGTTTGCTGCCGCCAAAAGTATCAAATCCGATTCGGCGGCACAAACTGGGCTGGAAAAATGCCCGATTTAAGGTAGCTGGATGAAGCGGTGAAAGACAGGTTTTGAATTGGAAAAATCGGGGGTGCTTTATCAACACGACTCTTTTCTTCAACACATAGTCACATAGTTCACATAGTTTGCTGATTCTCAAAAAACTATGTGAACTATGTGACTATGTGTTGAAGAAAAGAGTCGTGTTGAT
>CAZHLB010000035.1:0-18797 GCA_964533005.1 uncultured Saprospiraceae bacterium | reverse complement strand
CTTCTGCGAAGATGACAAAAGCGACTTGGAGACACTGGGAGCCAGACGTGCTAAATACTTACGTCAAAAACTAATTAGACTGGCATGTTTGAGCAGTGCTCAGTCTATTGATGAGTCGAATATGTTGGACGCAGTACTTTTCGTATGCGTCGGTAAGCGAAGTCAATTCGGCATATTCCTGCTCGGTCAGTTCACACTCCTCCATTTTGGAGTCAAGCTCCTGCATTCGCAGCCATTTTTTTACAGAAAATCCCCGGTTGATTTTTTTCGGCAACTTTGGCTCTTGCGCATTCATAATCAATGGATTGGGTTGGCAAATTTAAACGAAAACGCTTCCCGGCAAACTTCGGCTTACCTTCGCCCAATGTGGCAATCCTATCTAAAAGGCTACAAATCCTGGCTGCTGCTCGAACGTTCTTTCTCCGGCAACACCATCGAAGCCTACCTGCGGGACGTGAGCAAGCTGGTGCAATTCCTTGATATTCAACAACTCAAGCTCCCGCCGGGCGAGCTTACCCTGGCGCATTTTCAAGATTTCGTCACCTACCTCAACGAATTGGGTCTGGACAGAAGCTCCCAATCCCGCACGATTGCAGGCGTCAAAACTTTCTACCGCTACCTGCTCCTTGAAGACGTGTTGGACACCGACCCCACCGAGTTTCTTGACACGCCCCGCATCACTCGCAAAATCCCGGAGGTTTTGACCTACGATGAAATCCAACAATTGCTCGCTGTCATTGACCTGAGCAAGCCCAGCGGCGTTCGCAACCGGGCGATGCTGGAAACTTTGTACGCCTGCGGGCTGCGGGTCAGCGAATTGATTAACCTGAAAATCAGCAACATGCACCTGGACATCGGCTGCGTCAAGGTCATCGGTAAAAGCGATAAAGAGCGCATTGTGCCCATTGGCGAGGAGGCGGCGAAGCACATCCGGTTTTACATGGACGGTGTGCGCAGGCACCTGAAAAAGGTGAAAAAGGAAGCGGAAAACGTGGTCTTTCTCAATCAAGGGGGCGGCGGCTTGACCCGGATTTACGTGTTTTTGGTCATCAAAGACTTGGCAAAAAAGGCGGGCATCGAAAAAAACATCGGCCCCCACACTTTCCGCCATTCTTTCGCCACCCACCTCATCGAAGGTGGCGCCGACCTGCGGGCAGTGCAGGACATGCTTGGACACGAAAGCATCACCACCACTGAAATTTACACCCACTTGGACACGGAATACCTGAAAGAAACGGTGCTGAATTTTCACCCCCGGAACGTGGAAATGCGGAAGAAAAGAATTGCTAATTGTTGATAGTCAATTGTTGTCGGGGCGTCCCAGCAACAATTAACTATCAACAATTAGCAATTCAGGTATTTTCTTTTCTTTTGTGCGCCTTTTTAGAAGGCTCCGAAATAAGTGGTGAGTGACTGGTGATTAGTGAGTGGTGATTGGGTTGCCCCAATCACCACTCACCAATCACCAGTCACTAAAAGACGCTACCCAATTCAAACACTTTCACCAAATCGAGCAAATCGCTGAATGAAGTTTTTTAATTTTTTCACACAAGAACTTGCAATTGACCTGGGCACGGCCAACACGTTGATAATGAGCGACGGCAAAGTGGTGGTGGACGAACCGAGCATCGTGGCAATTGACCGGCGCACCGGCGAAACCATCGCCGTGGGGATGAAGGCAATGCAGATGCACGAAAAAACCCACGAAAACATCAAAACCATCCGCCCCCTTCGGGATGGTGTGATTGCAGACTTTCAAGCGGCTGAAAATATGATTGAGGGTCTCATTAATATGATTGGCAACCGCCGCCGCTTCTTTTCCCACCTAAAAATGGTGATTTGCATTCCCTCTGGCATCACCGAGGTTGAAAAACGAGCCGTTTTCGACTCCGCAGACCATGTGGACAGCAAGGAAACCTACCTCATCCACGAGCCAATGGCTGCTGCCCTCGGCATCGGACTGGAAGTGGAAGAACCCATCGGAAACGTCATCATTGACATCGGCGGCGGCACGACGGAGATTGCCGTGATTGCGCTTTCCGGCATCGTTTGCGACCAAAGCATCCGAACGGCGGGCGACGAATTCACCGCCGACGTGATTGACTACATGAAACGGGCGCACAATATCCTCATCGGCGAGCGCACAGCGGAGCAAATCAAAATCCACGTCGGCAGCGCCCTCCACGAGTTGGACAATCCGCCGCCCGACTACGCCGTGAATGGTCGTGACTTGATGACAGGCATTCCTAAGCAAATCACAATTTCTTACCACGAGGTGGCGACAGCGATTGATAAATCCGTCGGCAAAGTGGAGGAGGCGGTGATGAAAGCCCTCGAAAGCACTCCCCCGGAATTGGCAGCCGACATTTACAAAACCGGTTTGTACCTCACTGGCGGCGGCGCCCTGCTTCGAGGCTTGGACAAGCGCCTGAGCGCCAAGACCAAACTCCCCGTCCACATTGCCGAAGACCCCCTCCGGGCAGTCGTTCGGGGCACCGGCATCGCCCTGAAAAACACCGACCGGTTTTCGTTCCTGATTGACCGTAAAAGCGTGTAACCAGGGATGAGGGATGAGGGATGATGAATGAAAAGCTTCATTCATCCCTCATCCCTCATCCCTCATCCCTCATGTTTAGCCTCCTCCAGCTCTTTCTCAAGCTCAGTGCATTCCTGGTTTTTTTGGTGCTGGAAATTATCTGCTTTTCGCTGGTGGTGAAGTACAACCAGCGGCAGCAAACGGTTTACGCTAACTCAGTGAACAAGCTGACCGCCTGGATGCAAGGCAGCGCCACCGCTACCCGCCAATATTTTTCCCTCGAAGAAGAAAATAGAAGGCTCGCCCGTGAAAACTCCATGCTGCAGGAGCACCTGTATAATCTGAAAATTGACACGTCCCGCCTCGATACTGCCTTCACGACAGACAGTTTGCCGCAGCCGAAATACAGTTTCATCTCTGCCAAAATCCTGAAGAACTCCATCAATCAAAACCACAACTACCTCGTGCTGGACAAGGGCGGCAAGGAAGGTATTGCCGAACATAGCGGCGTGTTGGGAGCGAACGGCGTGGTGGGTGTGGTGCGAAAAGTGTCGCCTAATTTTTCAGTGGTGATGTCCATTCTGCACCGGCAAACGAGGATTAGCGCCAGGATAAGAAACAGGAATTTTTTCGGTTCACTGGTCTGGAAAGGCACGGACACCCGCCTGTTCAACCTGGAAGACATCCCCAAACATGCCTTGCTCTCCAAGGGCGACACGGTGGAAACCAGCGGCTATTCCGCCATTTTCCCACCGGGCATCATGATTGGTCGCATCGAGGATTTTGGCATTGAACCGGGCAGCAATTTTTACACCCTGACCGTCCGTTCCGAACAGGACATGAGCAATATCCAGCACGTCTATGTCGTGAAAAATATCTTGCGAAAAGAACAGGAAGATATTGAACAAGCCGTCTTGCAAGAAGACCAATGACAGGGATGAGGGATGAGGGATGAGGAATGATGTGCTCCTTATCCCTTATCCCTCATCCCTCATCCCTGAAAATGAATACCGTTATCGTCGCCAACGTTTTGCGTTTTTTTGGGCTGGTCTTGGTGCAGGGACTGGTGTTTCAGAACATTGCCATCGGCTGGGAGGAATTTCCTTATTTGCAAATCATCGTTTTTCCCCTTTTCATTTTGCTGTTGCCGCTGCGGACGCCTCGTGCGCTGGTGGTTTTTTTGGGATTTTTGGCAGGCATCTTCGTGGATGTGCTTTACAACACGCCGGGGGTTCATGCCAGCGCCGCTGTTTTTTTGGGTTTTGTGCGCCCGGTGGTGCTGGGTTTCATGGAGCCGAGGAGCGGTTTCAACGTGACGTACAGCCCGACCGCCGCCCGTTTTGGCATGGGATGGTTTTTCTGGTATTCCGCCATTTCGATGCTGGTTTACCTGCTTTTTTACTTTTCGGTGGAAGCGTTTACCTTCGTTTACATCGTTGACATTTTGCTGAAAACCGTTGTCAGCTTTGTGGTTTCGATGATTTTCATCGTGATTTATCAACTCCTTTTCAACCCGGTGGACTAAAAAGACCTTCGGAGGCAGGTGGCTTTTTGAGTAAAATTTTTTCAAAATTTTCCTAAAAACGCCACCTGCCTCCATAGCCTTCTTTCTCGTGGGCGAACAATTCAAAGAACGTCAATACACCATCCTGCTCATTTTCGGGATTGCTGCGCTGATTTTGGCGGGACGGGCTTTCCATTTGCAAATCCTCAGCAACGACTACCGCAGCAAGGCAGAAGCGGTGGCGGTGAGCAAGTACACGATTTACCCGGCAAGGGGTCTGATTTACGACCGCAAGGAAAATCTGCTCATCAACAATGCCCCGGTGTACGATTTGATGGTGATTTACAGCCAACTCAAGCCCGGCATGGACACGACCAAGTTTTGCAACCTGCTCGGCATCACCAAAGAGTCGTTCAAAGAGCGGCTGAAAAAGGACTTCAAACGGGACAAGCGTTTCAGCAAAATCAAGCCTTTCATTTTCCTCAGCAAAATCTCGCCGGAGGTATACGCCAGTTTTCAAGAGCATTTGTACCAGTTTCCCGGTTTCTTCGTGCAAATCAGAAACATCCGCAGCTACCCGACCAGCCATGCAGCGCACCTGCTCGGCTACATCACGGAAGTGACTGAAAAACAAATTGCCGCCTCGAAAGGTGACTATGTCTTGGGCGACTACATCGGGGCGAGTGGGCTGGAATCTTCTTACGAAAAAGAGTTGCGAGGCGTCAAAGGCGCTCGTTTCGTGCTGAAAGACAACCTCGGCAGGGACGTCGGCAGCTTCAAGGAAGGCAAGCAAGACACCCTGCCCGTCAGCGGGTTCGACATCATTTCTTCGATTGACATCGAGTTGCAAACCTATTGCGAGCAATTGATGCAAAACAAAATCGGCGCAGTGGTCGCCATCGAGCCTGCCTCCGGGGAAATTCTCGCCTTCGTTAGTTCGCCTGGCTACGACCCGAACCTGATGGTGATTGACCAGAGCCGGGGCGAGAAATACATGGCTTTGCAAAAAAACAAGTACAAGCCGCTGTTCAACAGGGCAGTCATGGCAGAATATCCACCGGGTTCCACCTTCAAAACTTTGGTCGGTTTGGTCGGAATGCAAGAGGGCGTGATGACGCCGGATACGTACTACCCCTGCGGTGGCTACTATGTGAATGGCGGCAGAGACGTGCGCAAATGCCACGGGCACCCTGCGAACAACGGCATCCAAATCGCCCTGCAATACTCTTGCAATTCCTACTTTTTCAGGGCTTTCCGAGACATTGTTGACCACCAGGGCTACCGTCACCCGGAGCGGGGATTGGACACTTTCGCCGATTACATGTACGCTTTCGGCTTGGGCAAGCCGCTCGGCGTGGACTTTCCCGGCGAGAAAAACGGCAACGTGCCCACGAGCACATACTATAATAGTGTCTATAAAAAAGGCGGCTGGAAATCGCCAACCATCATTTCCGTTGGCATCGGACAAGGCGAGGTGCAATTGACCAGCTTGCAAATGGCAAACGTTGCCGCCATCATCGCCAACAAGGGCTGGTTTTACACGCCGCATTTTGTGAAAGCTTTCAAGCACGAAGGCGAGGAATTGGAGAAGCCGGAAAAATTTCGCCAAAAACGCATCACGCCAGTCAAGCCTTATTATTTCGAATCGGTGCAGCAAGGCATGGAAAAAGTGGTTTGCTGCGGCACTGCCACGCCTGCCGCTATGCCTGGCATCGCCGTTGCCGGAAAAACCGGCACCGTGCAGAATCCGCACGGCGAAGACCACTCGACATTTTATGGTTTTGCGCCTGTCGCCAGCCCAAAAATTGCCGTTGCGGTGTACGTTGAAAATTCCGGCTGGGGCTACAAATACGCTGCGCCGATTGCCGGTCTCATCATTGAAAAATACCTGCGTGGGGAAATAAGCGAGCAGAAGAAGTGGCGGGAAACGGCGATGCTGGAAGCCAATTTGCTGGAAGTGAAGCCGAAGCCGGTGTTTGCAGCAAGCCGCCAAGACCCAATCGTTCCGCCTGCGCAAGACTCATCAGCCACCATCAGCCAGTAATTTTCTTGGAATGCCTTGCAGCCAAGCCCAAAGCTGACAGGTGGAAAACGGGTTTTTGAGAGAGAAAAAATGAAATTTTTTGTCTCTCAAAACCCGTTTTCCACCTGTCAGCTTTTCGCCCATCAATTTCCTAATTTCCAATTTCAAGTGACCATCTCCGCCATCGCCGCCGCCGCCAAAAACAACGTGATTGGCAGCCAAAATCAACTCCCCTGGTACCTGCCTGCCGACTTGCAGTATTTTAAAAAAACAACGCTGAACCACCATGTCATCATGGGTCGGAACACCTTCGAGTCCACCGGCAGACCCTTGCCCAAGCGGACGAATGTCGTGGTGACTCGTGACTCGTTTTTCACCGCCACCGGCATCGTCGTCGTCCATTCGCTCGCCGAGGCGCTCGAATTGGCGGCGGCAAACGGCGAGACCGAAGCCTTCATCATCGGCGGCGGTCAGATTTTCGAACAGGCGATGCCGCTGCTGGATAAGATTTACTTGACGGACGTGGATTTGGAGGTGGAAGGCGATGTGTTTTTTCCAAAACTGGAGGGAAGCGAGTGGCAGGAAGTTTGGCGGGAAGCGCACTTAGCGGATGAGAAAAATGAGTGGAATTATACGTTCCGGGTGTTGGAGAGGCGAGCCGAAACGTCGGAATGATTTTTTGCCCGCCTAAAGGTTTTTGCCAACTTTACCGTTGCGCCAGCGGCACTGGAAATGCAAGCCGACGCACTCACTTTCAAATTTTACAGCCATGACAAGGGACAAGCTAAACATGCTGAAAGAAAAGCTGCAAGACCGTTCCAACCTCCTCGATGCGTATAAATTTTACTTCAAAAATTTTGGCGAGCAACCGGCTTTCGTCAATGCCAGCAAGTCCATCAAAGACAAGCTCCTGGAACAAATGATTCGGGAAATTGGCAGCCGGGCAACCGGCAAACCTATCGCCATACTCACCAACAAGGTTTTTTTAGAGCACAAAACCTTGGGCATTCGGCACGGCGCCTGCTTTATGAGCGGTTTGCTGTTGAGCTTCTTTTTCATCACGGAAT
This sequence comes from uncultured Saprospiraceae bacterium, assembly GCA_964533005.1. Taxonomy (GTDB): domain Bacteria; phylum Bacteroidota; class Bacteroidia; order Chitinophagales; family Saprospiraceae; genus UBA6168. The sequence continues at coordinate 11,667 of CAZHLB010000035.1, read as the reverse complement.
TGGGCGAAGGGATGATGGCTGCCGCAAAAAATCCTTTCGACCCGGATATTAAAGTCGCCTTTTTTTCCAGCAAGATGATGGGCGACGGGGGCAGCCAGTTCATGCCGCCGGAAAAGGAGCAGTCGAATTGAGAGTTGATGAGGGTTGATAAGGGTTGATGAAGGTTGATTATCAACCTCATCAACTCTTATCAACCCTCATCAACCTTTTCAAAAATGTCCACCACGCAAATCGAAACCGCCCTCTCCCATCTCTTCGAGCAATGGTGCGGCGAGCGCCCCGACCTGATTTTGCCGCTCGCTCCGAGCGGCTCGCACCGCATTTATTATCGCCTTTCCGGCAACAGCAAATCTGCCATCGGGGCGCACAACCTCGACCGGAAGGAGAACGTGGCGTTCCTCGCTTTTTCCAAACATTTCAAGGCGAAAGGCTTGCCCGTGCCGGAGATTTACGCAGAGGATTTGAATGGCAATGTGTATTTGCAGGAAGACCTCGGCGCTACGACTTTGTACAGTTACCTGCTGCAAGCGGGCGATTATTTCCCGGAATATCTGGTCAGGATTTACAAAAAAGTGCTGGAAAAACTGGCGCTCCTGCAAGTGCGGGGCGGCGAGGGTTTGGACTATTCGCTTGCCTATCCACGACCGGCTTTCGACAAACAAAGCATGCTCTGGGACTTCAACACCTTCAAATATTACTTCCTCAAACTGGCGAAAATCCCCTTCGACGAGCAGGCGCTCGAAGAGGACATGCACCGCTTCGCCGACTGGCTTTTGAGCGCCGATTGCCGCCATTTTTTGTTCCGGGATTTTCAGGCTCGGAACATCATGGTGAAGGGCGGCGAGCCGTATTTTATTGATTACCAGGGCGGCAGACAGGGTGCTTTGCAGTATGATTTGGCGAGCCTGCTTTTCCAGGCAAAGGCAAACATCCCCGACGACATCCGCCGGGAATTGCTGAACCATTATTTGAATGTGCTGGAAACTTTGCAGCCGGTTGACCGGGCGCAGTTCACCGGGTTTTTTCATGGCTACGTTTTGATTCGCTGCATCCAAACCTTCGGCACGTATGGCTACCGGGGGCTTTTCGAGCGGAAGGAATATTTCATCAAAAGCATCCCTTTCGCCATCCGCAACCTGAAATGGATTTTGGAAAACGCCGCCTTCCCGGTGGAAATGCCTGAATTGACAAGGGCTTTGGAAGGCATCGTGGCGAGCAAAAAATTCGAGCCTTTCGACAAAATCAAGTCCTCATCCAGCCTGCTTACGGTGACGATTTCGAGCTTTTCCTACCGCCAGGGCATTCCCCAAGACCCCACCGGGCATGGGGGCGGCTTCGTTTTCGACTGCCGTTTCATCCACAACCCCGGCTTGTACGAACCTTACAAACACCTGACCGGGCGAGACGAAGCAGTCATCAATTTTCTCCAGCAGCACTCGAACATGGAGGAGTTTCTGAACCAGGTTTTCCTGATGGTTGACCCGGCGATTGAAAACTATATCGAGCGCAGTTTCACGCACCTGATGATTAGTTTCGGTTGCACGGGCGGTCAGCACCGCTCGGTTTATGCCGCCGACCGGCTGACGAAGCATTTGCAGGAAAAATATGGGGTGCAGGTGGCGGTGCGGCATTGGGTGCAGGAGGAGAAGGGGTGGAAGAATTGAACCGGGAACTTGCTTTTGGTCAATCGTTTTTGCGACCTATCTTTGGAAATAAATACAAGAAAATGAATGCCATCAGAACGTTTGCGGAGGTAAAAAATCACGAAGTCCGACTGGTCTTGCCCAAAAGCGTGAAGACGAAAAAGGTCGAAATCATCATCATTCCGATTGAAAGAGAAGATGATGAGCCAGCAACGGGAACAGATAAGCTGACTGATTTGCAGCGGTTGTTGCTGCTGGCGCCAGACATGAATGATGACGAATTTCAGCTCATCCAGGAAAAACGAAAAGCTTTAAACCAATGGAAATAATCTGCCTCGACACCACGATTCTCATTGACCACCGGCGTACGAAAGACAAGTCGCAAAGTTTGCTGTTTCGCCTGGCTGGCGCATATTCTTTAGCCGTTTCCTCCATTTCCGTCTTTGAGCTTTGGAAGGGAGACAATTCCGGCGAGGATGATTTTTGGGAAAACTTATTTGCCAAAATGACCTTGCTGGATTTCGACTTCGACTGCGGAAAAATTGCCGGAAAGGATTTTCTCGACCTTAAAAAAAGAGGTCTTATGATTGATATTGAAGACATTTTGATTGGCGCAGTTGCCAAGCAAAACGGCATCCGGTTAGCGACAACCAATCCCAATCACTTTTCAAGAATTCAAGGATTGCAACTGGTTGATTTAGCTTCACTTTAATTCTTCCAGGTACTTCTTAGTCGTCTCCATCCCCTTTGCAAAGCCCATCTTTTCAAAAATGGCAAGTGCCTGCCGCAAGTGTTCCCTCGCCTCATCCAACTCGCCTTTTTCCTTGAAAACCAAGCCAATACCCTCCAACTGATTCCCCTCGCCATGCAGGTAGCCCACCTTCCGGTGCAGTTCGAGAGCTTCCCCGTGGCATTGCATCGCCTCGTCGAACTTGCCTTGCAGGCGGTAGGAAATGCCCATGTTTCCTAAAATGATGCCCGCACCCTGGGTATAGCCGATTTGCCGGTGGTGTGTAAGCCCCTCGTTGAAATTTTTCAAAGCTTCCTCCTGGTCGCCCATTTTTTGATAAACCAGCCCGATTTCGTCCAGCACGGCTCCGATTTCGCTGGGGCTTTCCATTTTGTGGTGCATATCGAGGGCTTGGTGGAGGTAGTCGAGCGCCGTTTCAAAGTCTCCTTTCGCCCGGTAAGCCAAGCCGAGGTTGCCAAACGAACCGGCTAAACTTTCTTTTGCGCCGATTTCCCGGTGGATGGCAAGCGCCTGTTGATGATATTCGAAGCATTCTTCAAACTTTTCCTCGTCGCCGAGGACGACGCCGATGGCGTTCAATTGCGAGGCTTCGTCCCGCACGAAATTGTGTTTGCGGCAGATGGTCAGGGCGTTGTTCAGGTATTCCAGCGATTTTTTCCAGTCGCCTTTGTCCCGGTAAATCCAGCCGATTTCGTGCATGCGGGCGACTTCGCCTTGCAGGTTGCCCACCCGTTTTGCGATGGCGAGCGATTTTTGATTCAATTCGAGCGCAATGTCTTGTTCGCCGAGGTGCCGGTGGACTTCCGCCAGGCTGCCCATGTGAGCGGCATGGTTGGATTCGTTGCCGGGGATGTCACTCATGGCAACCGCCTGTTTTATCATTTCTAAGGCTTCCCGTTTTCTGCCTTTTTTGGAATTGACCAAGCCGATGGTTACTAATTGGTCAGCCTCATCTTTTGGGGATTTTAATTCCTTGGCAATTGCCATCGCCTTTTCCGCACATTCCAGGGCATCGTCCCAATCCCCTTTGCTGTCGAGGACGGCGCCCATGTTATGCAACGTCAACAACTCGCCGTGTTTGTTGCCTGCTTTTTGATAAAAAGCGAGCACGTTTCGCAGATATTTCAACGCATCGTCGTACCTGCTCTGCGAATAATACGTGGTGGCGATATTGCCGATGATATCGCATTTGGCTCCTTTTTGACCGTGTTTGTCCGCCAATTCCAAAGCCTCGGAATAGAGAAAAATGGCTTTGTCAAACTGAGACGTCAGGTTTGCCCCGTTGCCAGCTTTGAATAATTTTTCCATCAATTTCATCTCGTGCTCCCACTCCAATTTTCGCATATCCTTGTGATTCAGCCTGCGCCGTTGGGCTTGGCGGATGGCGATGCTGTGGCGCTTTCTGTATTCTTCCAAATCCTGCATTGCCGCTTCGTATTCCAGCACGGATTGAGGTTTGGAAGGGAGCGGTTCGAGTTTTTTCGAGCCGGTTGCGTCTTGAAGGAGCGGGTTGAATTGTTTTTCCATTTCTTTTTGAAGGTTTGTGTAGTAATGGCTGGTGAAGGTAAAAATTTGGAGACCTGGCAAGGCAAATCTGCTTGCACCGTTATCATCTCTTTCGGAAAATCCGACTTTTGAATTCCAGGCAGAAGCGGCTCAGAAAAACAAGAGGTGGATGAACCGAGGTGATTTCGGATTTTTGATTTCAGATTTCGGAATGTACGTTTGTAATAAATCAACGAGCCATGACTACTCCTTTGTTAGCATTCGATGAAGTTGCCGAGTTCATTGCCAGCCTCGACCCGGGAAAGTTGCTGACACTCAAGCCTTCCTCCAAAGTGCAAAGTCGCTTGGAAGAATTGATTGCAAAGAAAAAAAGGGCAGGCATTTCAGAAGATGAGCAATACGAATTAGACCGTTACCTCGCACTTGAGCATTTGATTGCGCTCGCCAAAGCTCGTGCAAGAATCCGCCTTGCCGCATGAGTCACCACATTTCCAAAACTATCCGAAAATTGGTTGCCGAAAGAGCTGGCTATCGGTGCGAGTATTGCCGGGTGCTGGAAGAAGACATGTTCTTTGTCTACCAGGTCGAGCACATCATCAGCCGCAAGCACGGCGGGGCTACGGAATTGAGCAATTTGGCTTATGCTTGCTCGATTTGCAATCCGAACAAAGGCACTGATTTGGGCACCATCCTTCCGGGAAGCCTACGCCTTATCCGCCTTTTTCATCCTCGCAAAGACAAATGGCAAAACCATTTTGAAGTCGAGAATGGAGAAATTTTGCCAAAGACGAAAATTGGAGCGGCAACTGTCAAAGTCCTCGACCTGAACCATCCAGACCGCATTATTTTGCGAAGAGTTCTGGAACAGGCTGGTCGTTATCCTTGACGCCTGACTTAAAATCACTCCGACTTATGAATCAACAAATCATCCTTCACCTCTCCCAAGACCCCATCCTCAAGTCCCTCACCGAAAAAATCGCCTTCCCGCAGCACGGCGAACCCGGCGGCGTCTATTTCGACCTGCTCGGCAGCATCATCAGCCAGCAGCTTTCCACCAAAGTGGCGCAGGTGATTGAAAACCGCTTCCTCGACCTGTTCGACGACCGCCTGCCGCACCCGGAACGCATCCTCGCCATCGAGCATGAGCGCCTGCGCAGCGTAGGTTTGAGCAACCAAAAGGCAAGCTACATGCGCAACATCGCCGAGTTTTTCCAGCGGGAAAACATTGAAAACAAGGACTGGCACGACATGGACGACGAGGAAATCATCCGCTACCTGACCCAAATCAAAGGCGTCGGAAAATGGACGGTGGAGATGATGTTGATGTTCACGCTGAAGCGACCCGACGTGCTACCGCTCGATGATTATGGCATTCAAACTGCCATCGTGAAGCTGTATGAATTGACGGAGACGGGGAAGGCGTTGAAAAACAGGATGGTGGAGATTGCGGAAAATTGGAAGCCTTACCGGAGCTATGCGTGCTATTATTTGTGGCGATTTAAGGATGGACGCAATTAATAAAGTGCTGTTAGCACTTCAAGTGCTAACAGCACTGGTTTGCCCAATTCATCTAAGTTTGTCCAAACTACCTTTCCATGAACCGTTCCTTCCGCTACGGCGACGGCATCTTCGAATCCATCCGGGTTTTCAACGGAAAAATGCCTTTCCTCGACCGCCACTGGCGGCGACTCTCCGCCGGAATGCAGGCGCTTCGTTTGGAAGCCCCGCCTCATTTTACCCAAGCTTTTTTCAAAGAAAAAACACTGAAAACCATTGAAAATCAAGGCAATTGGCGGGTACGCCTGATAGTCTTCCGCTCCGGTGGCGGCTTGTACACGCCGGAAAAAAATGAGGCTGATTTTCTCATCGAAGCCTCACCGCTCGCTGCCGACAATTTTGAGTGGCAGACGGAAGGCTTGCACGTTGGCATCTGCGAGACGGTGAAATTGACGCCCTCCATTTTTTCCCCTTTCAAAACTTGCAGCGCTTTGCCCTTCGTGTTGGCTGGCATTTTCAAAAAAGAAAACCGCCTCGACGACTGCCTGCTGCTCAATCAGACAGGTCGCATCGTTTGCGGGGGCAGTTCCAATCTTTTTTTGGTGGAAAATGGCAGGCTTTTCACGCCGCCAATCAGTGAAGGTTGCGTCGCTGGCGTGATACGCTCGGCAGTGCTGGACGTTGCGAAAGCGCTGAAAATCAAGGTGAAAGAAGCCAAAATTCCAACCCGGCGGCTGGCGCAAGCAGATGAAATTTTTCTAACCAACGCCGTGCAAGGCATCCGCTGGGTGCGCCAGGTGGAAAACCTAAAAAAGACCTTTTCCCACGAAACAGCCTCCTTGATTTTGAAAAAATTGAGCGAACAGGCGAGCGGAGCGAGGGGTTAAGTTTGCGCTCCAAAACCCCGGCGGTTGCCGGGAATGATAATTCGTAGGCGCAAACCTTTCCGAAAGTTTGAAACTTTCGGAAAGGTGTGTTCCAAACCAGAATGCAGTTCTAATTCTTTAATTTTCAGACGGTTAAATGAAAAAAAATCTTTGGCTCCTCCTCCTCTTCCTCGTCCTCGGCGGCGGCACGGCTTGGTATCTGCTCGGCAAAAGCAAGCAAAAAAGCACCCTTGGCTGGGACAGAATGTTCAAAGTGGAAAACCCCGACGACATTCATAAAATCTTCCTCGCCAAGCGCACCACCGGCGAAACGACTACGCTGGAGCGCCAGGGCAAAGACTGGATTTACAATGGCAAATGGAAAGCCCGTCCCGGCGCCATCAAAAATCTGTTGGAAGCGGTGACGCAAGTCCAACTCAAATACGTCCCGCCGCAAGCTGCCATCCCTGGCATCGTCAAAGACTTGGCGACCCGCAGCATCAAAGTCGAAGTCTATAACAAGGCAGGCAAGAATCTCAAAACCTACTACGTCGGCGGCACGACGGCAGACGGGCGAGGCACTTACATGATTATGGAAAACTCCGATTTGCCCCACGTAATGGAGTTGCCGTTGATGGAAGGTTTGGTGCTCGCCCGCTACGATTTGAGCGGCGAGGACTGGCGGGACAGAGCGGTTTTTAGTTATCAACCCGAAGAAATTCAGGCAGTTAGCATGGAATATCCTACCCAGCGCAGCAAGTCTTTCCGGCTGGAAAAAACCGGCGACAGCTACTCGGTCAAGCCTTTTTATGAAAACACACAGCCCATCGAACGCCCCATCTCAAAAGGCAGGGTCGAGGCATTTTTGACGGGTTTCGAGCGTCTGGTGGCGGAGGGTTTTGAAAATGGCTACGAATACAAAGACAGCATCCGCCAGCTAATTCCTTTCACCGTCATCACGGTGAAAGACACAAAGGGCAATGAGAAAAAAGCTGCCTTGTATTCGAGTTATATCGCCCAATCAGACATCGGCGGCGGACGGACGAAGGATGTGGTGGAGCGCTATTTTGCCGACGTGAGCACGGGGGATTTTATGCTCGTTCAAGACCTGGTTTTCAATAAGATTTTCTGGGCTTATGAGGCTTTTTTCGAGGAGCCGGGGAAGCAGGTAAAGGATTGAATTTAAAGCCGAAAGCTGACAGGTGGAATTCCGATGCGGCGAGAAATTTTCTTTCAGAAAATTTCTCGCCGCATCGGAATTCCACCTGTCAGCTTTTTGCCGAACTTACCTAAAACATGAAGCCTTTCTTTTTTACCCTTTTGTTGTCATTGTTTGGAGCCACATCAAGCCCGCCCATTCCCGCCTGGGGCTTTTTCGGTCATCGCAAAATCAACCGCCAAGCCGTTTTTTCCCTCCCGCCGGAGATGCTTGTTTTTTACAAAAAGCACCTCGACTACCTCGCCAGCCATGCCGTTGACCCTGACATGCGACGCTACGCCTCGCCTTTTGAAGCGCCCCGTCATTTCATTGACCTCGACCGCTACGGCAATCCGCCCTTTCCAGATTTGCCTCGAAATTGGACGGATGCGCTGCTGCTGCACTCGGCTTATCTTTTCGTGAACGAGAAAAACGACACGCTGCCGCTGCTCGAAAGAGATTCTTCCGGCAGGCTTTTAATCGTTGAAAATCAGGTGTTTGTCAACCGTCGGTTGGTTGGCGATTCGGCGAAGGCGGTTTCGGTGAAGCAGTTCCGGCAGTTCTTTTCCAGCCAGATTTTGCCGAAGTATTACGAGGATGATTGGCTGATTTCCTGCGATAGTTTGGCAGTTTTGTTTGGTAGTGACAGCCTGCCTTGCCGCAGTGCTTTTGCAGTGGATGAGTTTTACCGGCATGGTGTCCTGCCGTACCACTTGACCTGGATGTTGCAGCGCCTCGCCGATGCTTTCCGGGAAAAAAATGGGCAGAAAATATTGAAACTCTCCGCCGATTTCGGGCACTACATCGCCGATGCGCACGTCCCGCTGCACACCACGCAGAACTACAACGGGCAGCTCACCAATCAACTCGGCATCCACGCTTTTTGGGAAAGTCGCCTGCCGGAATTGTACGCCGACAGCGACTATGATTTCTGGGTCGGCAAGGCGGAAGTGATTGAAAAACCGCAGGAATATTTCTGGACCGTCGTGCTGGAAAGCCATGCCCTGGTGGACAGCGTGCTCGGCATCGAGCAGGATTTGCGGAAAAACATGCCTGCCGACCAGCAGCTTTGCAACGAATTGCGAGGCGATGTTTTGGTCAAAACGCAGTGCGAGGCATTCGCCAAAGCCTATCACGAGCGCCTCGGTGGCATGGTCGAAAATCGAATGCGAGCAGCCATTTTGTCGGTGGCAAGCGCCTGGCAAACGGCGTGGGTGCTGGCTGGTCAGCCTGATTTGCGGTCGCTGGACTTGCTGCCCGACGAATCAGAAACGAAGGCGCAAGACACGCTGACAAAGGCTTTTCGATTGGGGAAGATTTTTGGGCGGGTGCACGAGTAAGCCTGCATTAACCCACGTTTACGAAACTTTCAAAGTTTCGTAAACGGCTGCGCTCCTTGCGCTGGATTTGTCAATTTTTGGAAAATTGTAAAGCCACGAACTAAGACCGCTTTATCTTCCCGCCACGAAGCAAAAAAGATGCGGAGGGGGAGGGTTTTAGAATTTTTTTTTTCTCTAAAAGCCTCTTTCTCCGAGAGTTATTCACAAACTATACACTCATGAAAAATCTGTTCTTTACCCTTTTTCTCACTGTGCTGTACTTCAACAGCTTTTCTCAAAACATCGTCATCTCGGAAATTATGTACAACAACCCTGGCGTGGACGATTACGAGTACGTCGAGTTGTACAACAACGGCTCCACCACTGTCAACCTCGGCGGATGGGCTTTCACAAAAGGCATCACCTATACTTTTCCTTCGGTCAGCATGGCTCCCGGCGACTTCCTTGTCGTGGCGAAAGACTCCGCCATTTTCGAAGCAGCCTTCGGCGTGGCGGCTTTTCAGTGGGGCGCAAACGGCGGAGCGCTGAACAACAGCGGCGAAACCATTTTGCTGGTCAATTCATCGAGCGGCTTCGTGGATTCGGTGGCTTACGCTGCCGCAAGCCCATGGCCCGGGGCGGCGAATGGGTTGGGCGCTTCGCTTGTGCTTTGCGACTTTGGCAGCAACAACAACTTGCCCGGAAATTGGGCAGCAGCCATCACGCCAACCAACGTCATTTTGAGCGGCATTCAAGTGCTGGCAAACCCTGGCGGCGATTCGGCTTGCCCAGGGGGTCCTGTGCTTGGCTTTCTGACTTTTCAAAATGGCTACGAATTTTCCCCGTTGGAAAATGCAGGCACGGTGAACGTCTTTGTCATCCTGGCGAATGGAAATGCTAATCCGACGCAAGTGACCGTTTCCGCAAGTGCCGCTTCGACGGCGACGCCTGGCAGCGACCACTCGTTTACCGCACCCCAGACCGTGATTTTCCCAGCGGGTGTATTGCTTGATACCCAGATAGTTAGCTTCAATATCGTGGACGACGGCGACTTGGAAGGCATGGAAACCATCGTGCTGGAATTGTCCAATCCGACCAATTCGGGCACGGTTGCGCCGAGCGCTGGGCAGTTCACTTTCAACGTCATTGACAACGATGCGCCGCTGACGAATGCCCTCGTGATTACCGGTGTATTCGACACCCAGGTTCAATCAACAGGCACTTGGGCGAAAGGCGTTGAATTACAAGCGATTCAAGACATTCCAAACCTCGGCATTTTCGGCATTGGCTCTGCAAACAACGGCGGGGGGTCTGCGGGGGTAGAGGTGATGATGCCCTTCATCGCTGTTGATTCGGGTGATTGCGTCTATGTCACCAACGACAGCGCCCTGTTCCATCAATTTTTTGGAATCCCGCCCACGGTGGTCGGCGACGCCGCCAACATCAATGGCGACGATGCCATCGAGTTGTTTGAAAACAGCCTTCCGATTGACGTTTTTGGCGACATCAACGTGGACGGTACGGGGCAACCTTGGGAATACTTAGACGGATGGGCTTACCGCCTGAGCGGAACGGGGCCAGACGGCACTGTTTTTCAACTTGCCAGTTGGAAATTCAGCGGCATAGACGCATTCGACAACGTGCCGAACAACGCCAGCGCACCGACTCCTTTCCCCACCTGCGCCTACTCGGTGGTTGCCTCCGACCATGCCGTCGCCAACGACGACAATGCCTTCACGGAGTTCAATACTGCTTTGACTATCAATATTTTAGGCAACGATGATTTGCCGCTCCCGCTTGTCTCCATCCTCATCACTTCGCCTCCGGCGCACGGCACTGCCATCGTGAACGGCTTGACGAACATCAGCTACACGCCCAATGCAGGCTACTGCGGTTCGGATGCTTTCACCTACCAAATCTGCGACGCCGTCGGCTGCGACAATGCGACCGTGAACCTGACCATCGAATGCCAGGTGGACTATCCTGCTGTCAATATCGGCGTCGTCACGACCATTGATGCAACCGGGCAACCGGACTCGCTGGGGACGACGGTTCAATTGCAAGGCATCGTGCATGGCATTGATTTTCAGGGCGGTAACTCCGTTCAATTTATCCTGATTGACCCCACCGGCGGCATCAGCGTTTTCAGCGGCAACAACTTTGGCTACACGGTGACGGAAGGCGACGAGTTGGTGGTGCGTGGCGAAATCACGCAATTCAATTGCCTGACGCAAATCACGCCCGACACGCTTTGGCTCGCCTCGACCGGCAACCAGCTCGTGACGCCGGAAACCACGACCTTCTTAGATGAAAGTTTCGAGTCAGAATTGCTGCGCATCAACAACCTGACGATGGTCACGCCCAGCCAATGGCTTGGCAACGGCAGCAGTTTCAACGTGGACGTGACCAATGGCTCAGATACTTACCTGCTGCGTATTGACAACGATTGCGAATTGTCGAGCATGCCTGCGCCGGCGGGCCCCTTCCACGCCATCGGCTTGGGCGGGCAGTTCAATAATCAAGGAAATTGCTTGGTAGGCTATCAATTTTTCCCGCGCTACGCGGCAGACATCATCCTGCTTTCAGGCACGGAAGAGGAGTTGCTGGCGCAAAAAATTCAGTACTTCCCCAACCCTGCCAACGACCGGCTTTTTGTAAAAACAGACTTGAAAATTGAAGCTGTCACTTTGTCCAACTTACTGGGGCAGGCATTGCTGCGGCTGGAAAATCCGGGTGGAGAAATTGACTTGAGCAACCTGGAAGCAGGCGTCTATTTGCTCCGCTTCGAGGCGAACGGGACAAGCTGGACGGGGAAACTCTTCAAAATTTAGAATCAAAGAATATTACTTCCATTTTGATTAAATGATTGATGATTAAATGATTACAT
>CAZHLB010000034.1:15682-19020 GCA_964533005.1 uncultured Saprospiraceae bacterium | reverse complement strand
TATCACACCGAGGTAATAGTCGTCCGCTGGCATGGTATCGGGAATGTGAGGCTTGTCGCCTTCGATGGTCACTATGGTGGTGCCTCGCTCCGGCAGAAGCAAGTTCGGCATGGACAAAGTAGAAATCAGCACGTCGTCGTCCGGTGAAAAATACCGGTCGGCAGACAGGAACACTTTCGCCTCCAACCCGCCGCTGAACGTATGCTTGGAGTAGTTGTGAATGATGAAGCTGAAATCGGCGAGCATTTCCCCCGGCGCAGCATTTTTGGTGCTTGTGGTCGTCCAAAGTGGGATGAGGTCGAGTTGGGCGGGGATGTTTTCATCGAAGAAATCGCTGATTTGATTGAATTGCCCACTGTGAATGTAGGCGATGCCGGTAAAGTCGTCCCCGGTAGAGGCAACGTTGGTGTGCGAGAGAACGGCATAAATGATTCTATCTAACCAAACAAACGTGTAATAACTGCTGCCGAATTGCCCATCCAGGCTGGCATCGAAATGATACACGTAGAGGCTGTCCCAGAAGGATGGTTCAGGGTCGAAAATCGTGTGCGATTCATAGTGGTAACTCATACCAGCCGTTCGGAAAAACATATCATTGCCATCATAAGGCGGTTGGGCAGGGTAGCTGAAATTGCGCCAGAGATTGTCCTTGTAGAACTGGTAATCCTCGCTGCTGCCGAAGCCGAACCAGCCCGTCAAAGCGCCTACTGGGCGTTCGAGAAAAATCACGCCCATGTCCCATTCGTAGTCATGTTGCTGCGTCCAGCCCGTCCAGGAAAGCAAATTCACGTCGGTGGCAGCACCGTAGGGAGCAATGCCATTGCCTTGCGCATCTTCGTGAAAAGCAGGCACTACAAAAACGGAATCCGCCCAGCCGCCGTCGAACAGGCAATGCCCGGCAGTCAGCACGTGGCGGCTGTCAATCAAGCTGCCGGAACAGACCCAGTTGTTGCCGCCCTGTTTGATAAAAATTTTGACGTTCCAGCGGGCAGGTTCCCCCGTCGGGTTGGGAACCGGTTCGAGCGGACTGAAAGATTTTGCCAAAGATTCTAATGCTGCCGAGGTACCTGTTACAGGCAACACACCGGGGTTGGATGGTGAGTGGGACGCATCGAAAATGCCATTATTGCTGTCGTCCAGGATTTTTTCAGAGCGGGTCTTCGGGTCGAATTGCACCAGCCGGTTGACCAGCAAAGGGCTTTTTTTTTTTGCCGGTTCAAAATTGGGCGCAGGCTTCGGATACCAGAGCTGCCCGTTGAAGCGGGTTTGGCTGCTGAGCAGCACCGGAAGGCAGGTGCAAGCCAAGAGCAAGACCAACGCAAAAGTGTTTCCAAACAAAGGTTGAGTTGTGTTTTTCATAAGCGAAAATTGAAGGTTGGAAGAATGAAATTGTCAGTGCTGTCAGCACTTTTTCCCTTCATGCCTGAAATCCCTTCCCGGTCAACTTTTTCTCCCGGAAACTTGGAATGGAAGCGATATTTTTTTTTCACGAGCATACCTCAAGGCTCGGTAAGCTGCTCTGTTTTGGCAGCCTCGAAAGGCTGGCTGGCTGCCTGTGATTTCAGCCAAGGCAAATTGTGAAACAAGATGATTGCCAGCAGCAAAAGCACGAACAAAAAAGTATGCGCCACTGCCCGACCTTGCTCGGACAACACGGGGCGAGCTTCGGGCTGTGGCTTTTTCTTGCGCTTGTTCTTTTTGGAGTTGACCGGCTCCTCCGTCTTTTTGTTTGGCAGCGATAAGCTGAACAACCGGTCGAGCAGGAACATGGCGAAAATGCCGAAGAGGAAAAACAGGACTGTCATGGCGCTTGTGTTTTGAAGGTGAAGAAATCAGGTGGAAGATTTACTTGACAATGGCTTCGTCCTTGAGATGGTCAACAAATAAGGCATGGCTTTTTTGAAAAAAAGCGATTTCCCTTCCGCCACAAGACTGCCCATTTCCAGTTAGAATGACTTATTTTTTTACTTTTAACCCTGCTTGTCACTGAACAAATCTGAATAAAATGAAACCTGTTGCCATCCATTTTACCTGCATATTCAAGCTGGTTTTCATTGCCCCGTGCATCTTCTGTTCCACCCTGGTTTTTTCGCAAGACCTCCGCTCTATGTTCCGGGTGGAGAAAGTAGAGCTGCCCAAATTCCAGCATTGGCACAAGACCATTATCGGCAAGGACGCAAACGACCGCATTCTGGTGCAATGCGCTAAAAGCGACGACCCCAAACCGGGCGACACCCGAAAATTTTTCTGGGTGCAACGCTTGGCGAACGGGCAAATCCTCCCTCCCACTGAAGACAAAGACATTGGCAACGTGTGGGACATCGCCACTTTTGACACCATCACTTATTATATGGCGCAGAGCCAGGGAGGCAAACAATTGCTCGACAATAGAACCGGGCACCAGGTTGACCTTCTCTGGAACGAAGGCGAGAAAATTAATCAACCTTTCATCATTCACCTGTACACTTCCGATTACCCCATCATGGTTTTTTCTGCGGTCTTGCGCGGAAAAAAAGACGCCGACCTCTTCGTTTGCGAACGCACACTCGCCGGCTGGAGCCGCCCGGAACGCATTGCCAACCCTGCCATCAACACGCCTTTCGAGGAGACGAGCCCCTGGGTTGCCAACGATGGAACCATCTTCTTCTCCACGAACCGCCCCCACCCCGACAGCGGCAGCACTGCCGCCGGGCAGCCCGACATCTGGTTCGCCGCCCCTGATTATCACCGGTTTTGGAGCAAAGCCTCCGTCAATCCGCTCGACATTTTGAATAGCGCCGCTGCCGAGCGTTCCTTCGTCGCATCCAATCGAAGACTTCGTTCGGGCTTCTTCGTCTCCGACAGGGACGGCGGGCAGTTCGATTTGTTTTCCTTCGTCAGCACCGCCCCAGACAGCCTACCCATCGAGCCGAGGTATCATGCCTTGGTCATTGGCGCAAATGACTATCAGTATGCAAACGACCTGGATTCGGCAATTACCAACAGCCGGGCGCTCAAGAAGGCGCTCGAAGAATACCGGGGATTCTCGGTGGACTTGTTGGAAAACCCCACAGGAGAAGCTATTCTCGACAAGTTGAAACAGTACCAAAACTTGGAGGAGCATGAATACTTGGTTGTGATATTTTCCGGGCACGGCTTCAAAGTGGAGCGCCCGGACGGCAATGGCTGGTTTTGTGTGCTGGCAGGCGCCGACGGCAAAAGCGATGGCTCGAACTGCATCACGCCGGAAGCCTTTGCCCAGGCGATTGCCTTCATCGAGCGACCGAGGCACATTCTTGTCATCTTGAACGCTTGTTGGAGTGGTGGTTTTCAATCACAACCCATGCGAGGTTCTTTCG
>CAZHLB010000034.1:357-15672 GCA_964533005.1 uncultured Saprospiraceae bacterium | reverse complement strand
TGCCACGAGCAGTGGCGTGGTGGTGGACGATGGACCTTTTTACGAGGGATTGATGGAAAATTTTTCCGGCGTGAGCGGGGTGCCTGCCAAGTTCGACGCACAAAAGCTTTTTCAAAGACTTTACGATAAAATCGAAGGCAGCGGAGAGGTGGATAAGAGAAAGATGCCTACCTATCATACCTTGATTTTCAAAGTGGAAGGCGGCAACCTGCCTTTTCCGAAGTTGCGGAAGAAATGAACACTTTTGGGCAAAGTGCGGCAGCAACTTCTAAGGTCACCTGCCTTTCCCATCCCTTCAAAGAAAATAAGCAGCTCCGCCTCGGCTTCCTGCTCACGTATCGGATACCTCGAAGGTATCCGATACGTGGGCTACCATTTTACAGGCGCTTCTACATTGCTTATTTCCTCCCGAAAGCCTCCTCCTTTTGCCAAGTCCAGGCGACGTGCGCATCAAAAATCAACTGGCTGCCATAGACGTATTTCGAGAGCGGCTTGCTGAAGCCGAGGTTGACCGTGAGGAAATGGTCGTTTTTCCCGCCTGCCTTTTTTAGTTGAAAGATGCCGCCTGCCTGAATGCCTGCCGTCTGTCGCTTTTGGTCGGTCGTGGCGATGGCGCCGAGGTAAAACCGCTCGCCGGGCACATATTTTCGCACGTACAAGTCGAACGCTGAAGGCTGTTCCAAACTCAGGCGAAGCCGGCTGGCGAGCCACCAACCTTTTTTTCCCAATCCGCCTTGCGCCAGCAGGTCTGTTTCAGCGGACGATTTGGTGGCACCGGGCAGTCTGCCGGTGAAAAACGCTCGCCGCAGTGCCGCTCCCGCAAACCATTTCCACGCCTGGTTGTAGCCCGATGAAGAATAAAATACTCCCGCACTCACCGACATCCGCCACCGGGTCTCGCCAACCACCTGCAACAAGGGGTCGTTTGGGTCGAAAACGTCCAGGTTTTCCCCGTAAATCCGCTGCGAAAAAATGCCTGCCGAACCGCCCAGTTTCAAGCCATCCGCCAGGGTGCGGGCGTAGCGAGCCGC
Source organism: uncultured Saprospiraceae bacterium (assembly GCA_964533005.1). Taxonomy (GTDB): domain Bacteria; phylum Bacteroidota; class Bacteroidia; order Chitinophagales; family Saprospiraceae; genus UBA6168. The sequence continues at coordinate 14,641 of CAZHLB010000034.1, read as the reverse complement.
CAAGCCATACTGCCGGGTCTCGCCAATTTTGTCGGCTATCAAAGTGGCTCCGTAGTGACTGTTGGCAGCCCGGTTGTCGAGCCAGGCAATGCTTTGTGTTTGCGGGTAGCCGGTGGTTTGGAAATCCCACCATTGGTTGCGCAGGCGCAGGCTGAGATTGGCGCCCCGGTATAAAATTTCCTCGATGGACAGCGCCGCCGGGTTGTCGGAGCCGAACTCTTCGGCTGCCTGCGCAATCCGGGAAGTTTGCTGGGCTTGCGTTTGCGAAAAACTAAAAACCAAAATCAGGAGGTAGAGACTTTGCTTCATGGTTGTCTGATTGATTGTGTTTTTACGATGGTTTTGCCCGCTCACCACACGACGGTGATGAAGCCGGTGTAAACATTTTCATCCCCTTCTTCTGCCTGCACGATTCGCAGGTGGTAGAAATAAACGCCGGGCGGCACCAAATCCCCTTTCCACCGGGCATCCCAAAGGTGGTCGTAAGTCGTCGCCGGACCTTGAAAAAGGATGTTCCCATAGCGGTTGACGATGGTCAATTCCGTCTCGTCGTCCGGGTAAAGCAAGATGCCAGTGAAGACGAGTTGGTCGTTCAACCCATCGTCGTTGGGCGTGAGCAGCGGCTTTTCCGGGAAACCGATTCGATTGTCCGCTTCGCCGCCCGCTTTGACGGCTACCGAGCCTGTGCATTGATTGGCATCGGTCACGATGACCCGGTAGACTCCCTTTCGCAAACTGTCAATGTTGTCGGTGCAGTTTTCAAAAGAAGCCTCTTGAATCACTCCTACTTCCGGCTCCCAACTAAGCTCAAAAGGCGGTGTGCCACCTTCGACGCAGATGTTGTGAATCCACCAAAATTTGTTGGAAGGGTCTATGCTTTCCACTTCGTAAGTGATGCTCAAACCGACGGTGTCGATGGTGATGGGAACGAAGTCGGAGAAAGTGCAGGTGGGGTCTGTTTTCAAAGTGGCTTTGACCGTGAAAGTGCTAGCTTGCTCAATTTCGATGGCGGAAAAACAGGCGTCCGAGCCTGTTCCCGAAATGATTTGACCCGTGCCAACCGCATTTTTGAACAACTCGAAGGTGAAATCGGGGTCGGTGTCGGCGAGGCAAAGACTCAGCTCGGTGTCTTTGCAAACAGACGCAGGGATGCCTTGCTGCCAGGCAACCATCGGCTCTTCGCAAGGCTCGTTTGGGCTATCGGTACAATCCAGTTGAAGTGTAAAACCGCCTGTTGCATCTCCGTTGTCCTCCTGCACGATGATAAAGTAAGTGCCGTTTTCAGGCGCAGGAATTAGAAGTAGGGAGGCGGTGCCATTGTAACCGGCAGCGCTTGTCCAACTCATTCCCTGCGGGGAAAAAATAAAGATTTCCGGTGCCATGCTATTGCCGGTCAACGATGCCGAAAAAGAGCTGTCCGCCTCGATGGTAAAATAAAATGCCTGGATTTCCCCGCTCTGCGAAATGGAGCCTGTCACCGTCGAACCGCAGGAAATGTAGGAGCCGCAAGGGGGGGTCAACAGTTGAATGGACAAGCCATAGTTTTCCGTTTCGCTGCCGTCGGTGTCCATGACTACGAGGAAATAAGTGCCGCCCTCGTCCAAGGTTTGGGTCGGGTTTCCGATTTGAGCCAGCCCGCCGGAATTGTGGGCGGCGGCTGCGATTTGAGCGCCGGTGGGCAAATAATAAAGCTCGATGGCAGCGTCGAGCGATGAAAACTCCCCTTGCATTTGAGCGATTAAACGGTCGCCCGACATTGCTTCGAAATAATAAGCATCCATTTCTGCGACCTTGCCAATCAAGTCGCTTTTGTCTTCATCACAAGCAATGGATTGTGCAAAAGCGGTGCTGAGGAATTGCAGTGCCAAGCCATAGTTTTCCGTTTCGCTGCCGTCGTTGTCCATGACGACGAAAAGATAAGTACCGCTCTGAGCCAGGCTCTGCGTCGGGTTTCCGATGCGAGCCAGCCCGCCGGAATTGTGAGTGGCGGCAGCGATTTGAGCGCCGGAAGGCAAAAAATAAAGCTCAATGGCGGCGTCGAGCGAGGAAAACTCCCCTTGCATTTGAGCGATGATGCGGTCGCCTGCGACAGCGTCGAAGTAGAAGGCATCCATTTCAGCGAATTTGCCGATGTCGTCGGTTTTGTCTTCGCCTCCGCCGATGGGCTGCGCAAAAGCGGTGCTGAGAAATTGCAGGGACAAGCCATAGTTTTCCGTTTCACTGCCATCGTTGTCCATGACGACGAAAAGATAAGTACCGCTCTGCGACAAGATTTGGGTCGGGTTTCCGATGCGAGCCAGCCCGCCGGAATTGTGAGTGGCGGCAGCGATTTGAGCGCCGGAAGGCAAAAAATAAAGCTCAATGGCGGCGTCGAGCGAGGAAAACTCCCCTTGCATTTGAGCGATGATGCGGTCGCCTGCGACAGCGTCGAAGTAGAAGGCATCCATTTCAGCGAATTTGCCGATGTCGTCGGTTTTGTCTTCGCTACCTGTGATTGGTTGAGCGCAAGAAGTTTTCAGAATTTGCAAGGACAAGCCATAGTCCTCCACGTCAGTGCCACCGTTGTCCATTGCTCGAATGGTATAAGTTCCCGTTTCCGGAAGCGAAAAAGTCGGATTGCCAATGCGAGCCAGCCCGCCGGAGGAGTTGGCTTCGCTGACAAGCAGCGTACCACCAGGACTGTACAATTCGATTTTTGCATCCAAAAAGCTGGATTCGCCTTGCATTCGAATTATCACTTGCTCGCCGACTTGCCCTTCAAAAGTGTATTCATCCACTTCTCCCGGCGCACTGATGCTGGCTTCGACGTCCCCGTCGCAGGCAATTGGGACGGGGCCTTGCGGCGCCGTGGTGCAGGAGAGGGAAAGGGTGTAGCTGCCGGTGTTGTCGCCTTCGGTTTCTGAAGCGACGATGATATGGGAGCCTGAATTAAGGAGACCTTTGGTGAAAGTTGCCGTGCTGGTGTTGTCGGTGACGGAGGCAGAAGCGAGGAGGCTGCCGTCAGGGTCGTAGAGTTCCAGGTTTTCGTGGAGGGCGCCGGTGGAGCCGGTCATGGTGATGGTGACATTGCCGCCTGGCTGGGCGGTGAAATAGTAGGCGTCCATTTCAGCAATTGTTGATAGCGACGGAGAGGTAGACCCTCCACAAATAATATTATTCGCACAAGTGCTCAAAAGCAGTTGCCAGGAAGAAGAAAAGCTGCCGGTGGTCTCGTCGCCGCCCTCGTCGTAGAAGATGAAAAACCAGTTTCCAGCCGCCGTCAGCGGATAGCTCACCAACTCGAGCAAGCCGCCGCCGGGCGGCTGTTGCAGGGTGTCCACCAAATTCCCGTTGGGGTTGTAAACAGCCACCCTGAGTTCGGCGCTGGAAGCAGGAAAATGGATTCGCAGGCGGAGGTTGCCGCCGCCCGCTGGCACTGACAAGTAGTAGGCTTGCATTTCAGCCAAGTCGTTGATGCTGCCTGAATATTCCCCGGAACAGTTTAGAAAACCGGCGCAGTTGATGTCGTTCAAAAGTTGCCAGGAAGAAGAAAAGCTGCCGGTCGTCTCGTCGCCGCCCTCGTCGTAGAAGATGAAGAACCAGTTTCCAGCCGCCGTCATCGGATAGCTCACCAACTCGAGCAAGCCGCCGCCGGGCGGCTGTTGTAGGGTGTCCACCAAATTTCCGTTGGGGTTGTAAACAGCCACCCTGAGTTCGGCGCTGGAAGCAGGAAAATGGATTCGCAGGCGGAGGTTGCCGCCGCCCGCTGGCACTGACAAGTAGTAGGCTTGCATTTCAGCCAAGTCGTTGATGCTGCCTGAATATTCCCCGGAACAGTTTAGAAAACCGGCGCAGTTGATGTCGTTCAAAAGTTGAACAGACAACCCATAGCTCCCCGTCTGACTTCCCACCCCATCCGAGACTTCGATGATGTAATCCCCGCTGCCCGAATTCAAAACCAAACTATCAATTTCCACGAACCCGTTGGCGTCTGCGAGTTCCGAATCGAGGGGCACATTGGCAGGGCTCAAGACCCGAATGAACAATTGAATTCCTGCCGAGGAAGAATACCCCCGCACGCGCAGCCTGTCGCCATTAGAAGCCGACAACGAATACGGGTCTATTTCATTCGGAGTGGAAATGGAGCCGGACAGGTCGCTGCCGCAGCCAATGGGAGTTTGAGCGGCAAGGCGGGCAGCCGCCAAAAAAAAGGTCAAAACAACGATGGAAAGCAAGGGCGAAAGACGAGCGTTAAAGGCTTGAATAGTCATTTGTTTTTTCATTTTGACGGTGAAGAAAACCAAGGCGGTAAGGTCTGTTCAAGGCTTACACGGCGAAGACCACATCACCGGATGCTGCACAAAAAAATGCTCCTGCATCCGCCGCTCGGTGGTGTCGCGAGCCCAGTTGAAAAGCGTTTCCCAGTTCAGGCTTTGCGAGCCAATATTGATGAAGTGGTCGAGCGAGCCGATGAAGGCATTGGTAAAAACGCCGCCGTTCAGCGTGTCGGCGTAGGAAAGCTCCGAGCATCGGCTGCTGAAAAGCCGAAGGGTGCCGCAGGCTGAAAAGAGGGACTGATAGACCCGGTTTTCCGCCTCGCCCCGGGTGGCACCACCGAGCCGTACTTGCCTGATTCTGGCGCAGGCATCCACGACAATTAGGTTCAACCGGGCAGATTTCTCCTCCAAAACTCGAATGAGACCGCCCGTGGAAAGCGTGTCTTTTCCATTTGCGCCGAGGCGCAGAACACGGTTTAGGGTGTCGTTGGCATTGCACAAGCCTGCGCCGGAAAAGTAGAACATGCAGACATCGTTTCTCCCCGGTTGCAGCCCTGCCACCGCCGCTTTCAACTTTTCAGAAGTAAAATTTCTGCCTGCCACCGGGTATAGTTTCAATTGAAACCTGGCGCCTGCTGCCATGTCGTTCACCTCCCTTTGCATTTTGCGAAAATCAATGCGGCAGGCTTTTGCGAATTCGGCGTTGGCGTTAGACGTATCTGCGGCAAGCACGACGTGCAGGGTTTGGGCGAGGGCGATTTGGCTCTCCGCCAGCCAAAAAATGAGCAAAAAAAGAAAGCTGTACTGTTTCATTTCAAATGATTGAAGAGTTGATTTGCTTGATTTCGAATGAGGTCGTGACGGGCATCGAGCAAGGATTTCACTACTTTTTTGGCGGCAGCTCGGTCGCCGTCTTTCAGATGCGCCAGCGTCAGTTGCCAGCGAATAAGCTCTTGCAAGAGCGAATAATTCACCTGGTCGGTGATGCCTGCATCGGCAGTTTTCAAGGCGGCAATGGCTTTCGGAGCATCTCCCTTTTCCAGCCAAGCCCGACCGACGTAGAGGTTCATCAGGTTGATTTCCTCGGGCAGTTCTTCTTCGGAAGGTTGCGCTTTGCTCAGGTATTCGGAAAGCAGGCGGATGGCTTCGTCCCAATTTTTGGCATCGTAGGCTGCCAGCCCTTGTTTTTTCAATTCGTCAAAATCACCGGAACCAACAATGCCCCGGTGCAACATGCCTTGATTGACGAGCGCATAGTCCGTTTTGGGATACAATCCTGGCACGTCGTATTGGGCATACAACATTTTCACCTGGCTCGCCTCCTGAATCGCCCGCCAAAGCAGGAAGCCCAGCAGTAAGGCAACACCTGCCGCCAACGTCAAGACCAAAGGCAAAAATCGCCTGATTTTTGGCATAGGTGCAGGTTCGATAGCAGCGGCAGCAGGCGAATGCTGGTTTCTGAAAGCCCGCACGTCAGCTTGCCGCAGGGCAGCAGCGCTCATGCGGCGCAGGTTGAATTCTTCCCGCAGTTCGGCGTCAGCCGACAATTCCCGGCGGAAACCTTCCAGTTCCTCGGGCAACATTTCCCGCTGAAAATAGCGGTCTATTAATTCGATTTGATAGTCTTTCATGGCTTTAAAATTTGAAGTCGAGCAAGTCCGGATAATTGGTTTTGAGCAATTGACGCAGTTTTTCGAAGCACCTGGCTCGCATGACGGAGATGTTTCGCCAGTTTTCGATGTGCAGTTCGGCGGCGGTTTCCCGGTCTGTTTTTTCGGAGAAATAATTTTTGATAATGGTTTGGCTGCGCTCGTCCAGCTTGGAAAGGCAGCGCAGCAAGGCGGTTTCTTTTTCCTGGTCGAGCATTTGAGTCGTCACGGGCAAGTCGTCGTCGGGCAAGTCAATATCCGTGTCATCGAGGAGATTGGCGATTGGGTTTTTGGCTTTTGCCGACAGCCAGGATTTCCAATAATTATGCACGAATCCCCGAAAATAACCGCAAAGGCTGGTCGTCAGGCTGATGTCTTGCCTTTTGCTTTTGCGGTCGAGGGCGAAGGCGGCTTCCCAAAAAATGTCTTCCAGAACTTCTGGAGTCGCCGGTTGATTGAAAATAGAGCGCCGGAAGCCTTCGAAGCAGCGCCGCAGACAGGGCAACAGGTCGGTCGCCCGGCGCTCGGAGAGGGCGAGGAGGACGTTTTGCTCGGCGCAAAAAACGGGGAGTTCAGCGGTCATGGCTTGTTTTTGTTGAGATGAATTTTGCAAGGGTTTTGGGTAGTTGGGTTCGTGCTTTTTCAGAATATGGGCGGCGGAGGGCGGATGTCAACAGCGGTATAAATGTCATTTGAAAATTTTTCCTAAATGACATTTCCGGGCGCACGACACGACAGTTTGAACATTTATACTGCCCTTCGCTGCCAGTGTAGTTGCTTGTCATACTCACTGCCAAGCTAATTTGCAATCAATAAAATGGTAGTGGCAGTCACTCCATCACCTTTCAATTGAGCCAAGTATGCACCGCCAGGAAGAGAAGCGGGAAGTTCCAATTGCAAGGAGAATATTCCCGACGGTTGCAATGGAAATTGCTTCGTAAAAACAAGCCTACCAAAAGCGTCCAACAACTCAAGCCGGACAGGGGAAGGAAGTGGAAGCTGCACAGAGAAAGTGGCAATCGTTGAAGCCGGATTTGGGTAGATGCGTAGTGGAATTTTTGAGCCGGTTGCCCGTTGTTCTCTCGTAGGCGAAGTTATATCAAGTTTGTATTTGGCTAAAACGAACCATTTGCCGCTACCGTCATTCCCACCTACCACAAACAGAGAATTATCTAAACCTAAAGTCAGTGAATTCCAAATATCGAAAGGATAGGTAAAATCTGTATTTAGCAATACCGAGCCTTGAATACCAAATGTAGAATCAATACTGCCATTAGGCAAAAAGCGGGATATCATGGCACGAGACACTTCAGTCGGGCTACCCCAAATGGTATCCACAATAACAGCAGTACCTGCGAATAAAAACTTGTCATTGGGTAAAAATATGGCATCTCTTGCATCAAAATAGGCAAACCCATCACCAATAAATGACCAGCCGTCATTGCTAAAAAGAGTGTCGAGAGCCCCCTCACTGGTCATTTTTAGCAAAAAAGGCACATTTTCAACACTGTCTGTATCCGTCCATCCCGTGAGCAATACGCTTTCTCCATCGGAAAACAAGGTGGAAATATTGCTGCCGTCGCACAAGGAATCCCTGTCAAAAAGCGCATAGCCATCACCTCCGCCGAAGCCATTGTCCAGGCTTCCGTCTGGCATCAACTGAATTACTGCAATATCGGTGACAGAGCACACACCATTGTTGGTAGTCAGTCCATTGAGGAGAATTTTTCCGTCCGGTTTGAGCAACAAATCAGATATAGGCGTATAATCTCCAAAACTCGTCACGGCAACGCCGTCGTTTGCAAAACTTGTGTCGGGGTTGCCCCATTCATCGAGGCGATATACCAATTGCGACAATCCCGTGCTTGTGTCGGGGTCGAAACCGTATCCAGCAAGCAGGATTTTTCCGTCTGGTTGGAGGGCAAAACCACCGTAGGTCACTTCAAAGCCCGCTACCCTACAGCCGGCGTCACCAAAATCGAGGTCGGGGGTGCCATTGTGCAGATAGCGACATACCAAAAGGCGGTTTGATTCATGTCCTGCCGCAATGATTTTGCCGTCAGGCTGAACAGCGATATGATGCAGGCTTTCATAATTATTTAAGTCAGTTTGTACCTGCCCACCCTGCCCAAAGGAAGTATCCAGACTCCCGTCAGGAAGATAGCGTAACATTAGCATATCGGTGTCATGAAAAGGAACATGCTTATACACCTCGCCACCGACAAGTATGTTACCATCCGGTTGCACAGCAACAGCATTTGCCCGTGCATAGTCGTCAAACTCTAAAAGTACCAAACCATCTGTGCCGAAAAGGCTGTCAAGTTGACCACTTTGAGCCATTGTTGCCGTGCTTATAGCAAGACAAAACATCAGGAAAACGGATAATTTTTTCATGTGTTGGTGTATTTAATTTTTCCTTGTTTCAAATGATAATGTCAATCTGTCAAAACCACCTTTCCCACGCTCATCAGTCCCCTTTCTTCCGAAATCAATTGCAGAAAATAGACTCCGCTTTTCAAATTTTCCCTCTCTATTTGCAGGCAGGTACCTGCTGCTGCCTGCAATTCACGGCAGACCTTGCCTGATATGTCCGTCAACCTCAGCTTGCTTTTAGTTGCATTCGCAGGAATGTCAATAAAAACAGTGTTGGAGGAGGGATTGGGAAAGGGCATCAATATTTCCAAAGCCATTTCGGCTTGTACGGCTGATAATCCCAATGAAGACAATGAAATTCGCCAGACTCCATTTTCCTGTAAGGAGTCGGGATTAATAAAAATAGCGGCATACAAGTAATCATTGTTAACAGCCAAAGTATTTACATAAGCATTTTCCGGCAACCCCGTAGCTATTGATATCCAATTAGCTCCATCATTCGTGGAAAGTATCACCCTGGAAGGAGGCTGGAGACCTGCGACCAGAATACTATCACTAAAGAATAACAGGTCATAAAAAGATTCTGACAGAAGCGACCAATTCAAGCCGCCATTAAAAGAAATTAAGGAACCAGCCGGGGTAGTAGCGAAAATATGCTCTTTATCCAAGACTTTTAACCAATAGATACTACTGGGAAAATTGGACACATATTCCCAGGTATTTGCTTTGTCATCGGAGCGATAAATGTGGCCGTTTTCAAGTATTAGAAACAACCTTTGTCCGCCGCTAAGGAAATAGTACCAGCTCGGATTTCCGAGGTTGGCGCAAGGAAACCACGTGTCGCCAGCATCTGAAGATTGAAAAATTTCAGAACTTGTCATCAGGAAAAGCGTACCATCGGATAAAGCGGTTAATCCGTAAGCAATAATGGATGTAGGAAGTACATTCCAGGTATTGCCCCCATCTAAAGAACGATGAATTTTCCCGGTGTAAACTTCACGTGCCAACAAAGCGTCGCCACTTTGAATAAATTCCTCAAAATAGCCGGAGTCTATTTGACAAAGTGACCATTCATCGCTCGAGGTGGATATTTTCGCAAGTGCTTCCGCATCAATAAAACCCAGCAAATACTCATCGTTAGCAAAAAGACGGTAAGGTGCTTGAAAAGACAGCCCTTCGCTTTTTTCTTCCCAAAATGCCCCTGCGGCGTTCCACCTGTAAACTCCTCGCTCCGTGCCGACCAACCACAAGTTGCCGGAAATAAGTATCGAATAAACACCGAGGTCGTCCAGTCCTTCTTTATATGTTTCCCAAGTTTCACCGTTATCAGTTGAACGAATTACCCCATTTTTCCAGGCGGTGCAAAAAATCTGACCGTCCACTAATTGGAGGTTGTCATAATACCCAATGGGTGCTGTTGATTTTATTAGCCAGGAATCGCCCATGTTATCTGAAATCCATATTTGCCCGACATTCGTAAGCAATACTATGAGCGAGTCTTTGACCTTCAAATCCGTAAAGTAGCTGCCGGGGGAAGCTGAAGGAACGAGCGTGTCCCAGTAAGCGCCGGCATTGGTAGAAATGAATATCTGTTGGTCTGCCTGGATAAAAAAAATACCGTTATCTGCTACTAAATTTCTCACGTAAAGATTATTCGGCAAACCGGCAGTGGCAGATTCCCAGTCTAGTCCATTGTTCGTTGAGCGTTTCACTATCTGATAGAAAGCACTAACTAATGTGTCACCTGATTTTGCTACAAGGTTAGTCCCAAAAGTGGACAGGCTGACCCAAGAATCGCCACCGTCAGTTGATTGAAACAAACCCAGGGATGTGCCTGCCAGCCATTCGCCATCTTGCGTATATTGAAGCGAATAGGTGTAGCTACCGCCCTCCGGCAATCCTGTGGCTGCCATTCGGTTCCAGGTCTCAGCCTTGTCAGTCGTTCGATATAAATTCGGTGTTAGAACAATGCTGTCATTACCTGCCAAATGGGAAACATGATGATAGATTTTTGGAAAAGAAGCTGCCCCGACTTGCTCCCACTGGGCAAAAAGAAACGGGCTGTTGCAAAAGAATGCCGGAAAGAAAAAGGCATAAAAACGCCATGCTCCGTAAAATTGAATTTTCATAGGTAAATTTTTTTAGAAACTGCTTTAAAAGCGTCTTTAAGCACCAATGCCATCTGCTGCCCACAGTATAGCGTAAAGTGGTCGTTTGTCCTATTTCTGCCAGATAACCTTGCCGCCACTTTGCGAGCCGCCGGCATTCAGCCGATAAGAATATATGCCACCAGGCAGAAAATGCGTTGGCTTCCAAATAGCAAAATGCTCGCCTGCCGCCTGGTATTCTTCCACCAAAGTTTCGACCAGTCTGCCCGATGCATCGAACACGGCAAGCCGAACGCTCGCAGGCTCCTCCAGTCGGTAATTAAACCGGACGGCTGCGACGAAGGGATTGGGATAAATGGAAAGTCCAAGGGTTGGCTTGGGCGTCTCCGGGCTGGCGACGGTGTTCATATTGGCGAAAAAACGGGCAACCGCAAAATCCGCCTCCGCACCAGCAGCAACCGACCTGCCCGCCAGTGCAATATTCCCATCCGGCATGGCAGTCATGTCAAAAGCCAAGTCGTCAGATTGGTTGAAATCGAGCACCGCTTTTCCCCCATCGGCAAAATCGCCGTCCAAGCTACCATTTTCATGCAGGCGTAAAGCCAGAAAATCATGCTGGTTGGCGCTGGCAGTATATCCCGCCACCAGCACCTTGCCATCGGGTTGCACGAGAATGGCATTTCCCCGGTCGGCAAAATTTTGAATATCGAGGGTCAGGCTTCCGTCACCGTCGAAGGAAGTGTCCAATGTGCCGTTGGCATGGTAGCGGGCAACGAGGACGTCTTCGCCGTCGCCTGTTCCTGAATAGCCGGTGATGAGAATTTTCCCATCCGGGGCAAGCGCCGCCGCTTCTGCCCAGTCGTCTTTGGTGCCAAAGTCCGTTTGTACGATACCATTGCTTCCGAAGGAATTGTCCGGGCTTCCGTTTGACTGGTATCGAATTAAAAGTGCTTTGTAATAGCCGCCCTGAAATGTGCTGCCTGCGACCAGTATTTTGCCATCGGGTTGCACAAGCACCTTACGGGCATAATCGTTGCCGGTACTGACGGGCGTTATCACTTTTCCGTTGGAGCCGAAAGTGCCATCCAATTGCCCTTCTTTAGTGAGCCTTACGACGGTCACCTGGAAATTGCCAAAAACGCCGGACACGCCTGCCAGCACGATTTTCCCATCTTCCTGGAGCGTGATGGAATAACCGTAATCGTAAAAAGTGCCCAGGTCAATAATTCGCTCGCCGTTCGTACCGAAAGAGTTGTCTGTTGCGCCATCAGGCATCAGGCGATAGGCGTAAAAGTCCCATCCGTCGCCGGAATGGACAGTGCCTGCAAACAGAATTTTGCCATCGGGTTGAACCACCACGTCGAAAGCCCTGCGCCAAACGACGCCTTCGCCCTGGAAAACGAGCCTGCCTTGATTGCCAAACGAGTCGTCCGGCGTCCCGTCTGGCTGGTAGCGGACGACGGCAGCCTTTTCTCTGTTTCCATCCGTGATAATGCCTGCCATGACGAGTTTGCCATCAGGCTGTGCAGCCAGGGCATAACCGTAATCGGCGGTGGAACCAATATCGGCGATTGTTTTTCCATTTGTACCGAAAGGCAAATCTATAGTACCGTCGAAAAAGAAACGAGCAAGTATTACGTCGTAATCAAGACCGTTAAACCAATTGCCTGCCGCCAGCAGTTTGTCATCTGCCATAAAAACAAAAGATGGCTCTATGAAACCAATGGCATTTGACAAAGTATCTTTTCCGGAATTGCCAAAAGACAAATCTATCGTTCCGTTAGAAAAAAACCTGGAGAGCATTAGGTGTGAGTCGTCATTATCTGTGGAATTACCCGCCAGCATGATTCTCCCTTCCGTGTCTAAGTGCAATGCAAAGGCACGGTCTTCCGAAGTGAAAAAATCAATGGAAGCGATGCCGCCATTGCCAAAACTGTCGTCTAATTCGCCGTCCGAATGAAAACGGTAAACAGCCATATCATCGTCGCCGCTGACTCCATCAAAAATGTAGCCCGCAACCAACAATTTTCCGTCTGGAAGGATTTTCAGCGAACTTGCACCATCGGGTTTGTTTAAAATATTGGAAGTGGCTATTCCATTGTTGCCAAAATCAGGGTCGGGAGTGCCATTAGCCAGCAAGCGCACCAGCGCTATGTCGCCGATGGTTAGCGCATTGCCTGCGATTACTATTTTGGCGTCATTTTGAAAGGCAACTGCCACCGGTTTGTCGTTAGCAAAACTGACATCAACCAATAATTTCCCATCGTCATGAAAAGTATTATCTAAGGTACCGTCTTCAGGAAGGAGCCGTATAATGGCAAAATCATCGTAGTTGCCTGTTTTGGCGGTTCCCGCAACGACGATTTTGCCGTCGGACTGGATGGATAACGCAGTAGCTTTGTCTTCCGAATCGAAGATATCAGTCTTCACTACACCCATCGAACCAAAGGCTGTATCGAGGGAGCCGTTGGAGAGAAAGCGGGCTACGACAAAATCATTGTTAAATCCAACTCCGCTATAACCTGCCGCCACGATTTTCCCATCCTCCTGCAATGCCACTGCATAAAAAATGTCATTGGGAGAGCCTGCATCCAGCAGGACGATGCCTTGTAGCCCAAACCCGGCATCGGGTGTTCCGTCGGGATGCAGGCGCATCACCAGCATATCGAACCAGTTTGCACTGTTGTACGAATTGCCAACCGCTATGATTTTGCCGTCGGGCTGCAAAGTCGTCGCCTTGCATTGGTCGTAGGATTTTTTAATGTTGGTGACTACTTTGCCATTTGTGCCAAAATCAACGTCGAGTTCGCCTGGCTGTTGACAAAACAAATGGCATATTGGAAGAATCAGAAGTACAAAAAGGTTGATTGTTATTTTCATGCGAATTGCTGTTTGAAAAATGAGGAGTGTCTTATTTCACGACTAATTTTTCTTTGAAAATCACCCCGGATTGCTCGGCTGTCAAAGTTAGTATATAAAGACCAGTAGGCAGATATTGCGGCATTGTAAAAGCCCCATCGTTGCTGATTTTTTGGCAGAAAAGCGTTCTTCCGGCGAGGTCGGTCAGCCGGGCGAAAATAGTTTCACCCGGAGGAAGACTGGCACAGGTAACCGAAGCTCCAGATATAACTGGATTTGCAAGCTGGCAGCTTACATCAACAGGGGGCGAAGTCAGGTCGGCGGGAGTGAAAATTTTGGAAAGGTAATATTTGAAAGCCCAAAAATGTTCATAAGCTGCTGTCAAAGGATTCCAGATTTGTTGCCCAACGTCAAGCAAGACGACGGTTCCAAAGTCGGTGTATAGACTTATTCCTTTCAATAGATTGTTCCAGGTCAACGTTGAATCGTCCCAAGTTTGCGTAGTTGAGACGGAAGGTTCTTCAGGGTGAATTATGTTTTGATATTCATGTAAAGTGCGACTATATAAATCCCAGGATTGAGCGGCTTCGTTCCAGTTAAAACGCTTGAAATAATCCACCGTGCCATCCGGATTGAAATACTGTAGGTCTCGAGAAAGCGGTCTCCATTCACCGACACCCGGAAGATAATTGTATGAAAGCTGCTCTTCATCCTGTCCAGAGGCATTGTAAAAATATTCCTTTCGGTAGCCACTGATTTGTATCTCGTTTACATAATTCCTGCTTTCAAAAGAAATGACCTTGCCATTGGTATCATACGTACTGGCAGTTTCATTATCAGTTTGCCAGGTATTTGTTTGCAGAACCCACTTTTGAGAACTCAATAGCGTTCGGTTGCCCATTGTGTCATATTCGTAAAATATTCGGCTGGCATTTTCAAAATTGCCAGGTGTCGGCTCCGACTTCCAGTGTTGTGATATTACTTCAAATACCTGGCTTAATGTGTTGTAAGCATATAAAATTCGCTCGCTTTTGACCCA
>CAZHLB010000034.1:0-347 GCA_964533005.1 uncultured Saprospiraceae bacterium | reverse complement strand
ATTGCGCTGATGAAAAATTCTGTGTTAAGTCTTCTGACTTGTTCCCGTTGGTGTCATAAGAAAAAATTGCCCTGGCGGTTGTTTCCCAAACTTCTGAAAGAGTATCCAGGTCTTGCCGGAGGGATTCCAATTCTTTGCCTTCCTGGTCGTAGGAATGGAGGAAACTCCAAGCTGTATGCATTTCTTCCTGTGTTCGGAAGATGGTATTCGTTTCAAGTCGGTTCTGATTATCATACTCATAATAGGTTGTGTCTTTGGAAAGAAGATAAGTCTCGGTGTAGGACGAATCTAACCGCAATTCAAACTCGTCAAAACTGCTCGGCGGCAGTGCGTCAGGTATACAAGGG
>CAZHLB010000033.1:7944-19045 GCA_964533005.1 uncultured Saprospiraceae bacterium | reverse complement strand
GAACTTGCCGTTCAAGCCGCTTTTCCAATCATTCGCAGCCGAGTAGGTGTGGAAGACATTCCACTGCGTGACATCCACCGGTGAGCCGGAAACCGTGCCGCCGCCTTCGTGAGCAGTGGTGGGGTTGCCGGGCGTCCAAGCCTTGCGGACGTTTGCGCCGAAGTCATTGTAAATATGGGTGGCATAGAAATAATGCGGGGTGCTGTTTCCGCCGTAGTCGTAGGGATTGCCGTTGGCGCTGCCGGACGTGTTTTCGGCTTTGGTCACGGCAAAAACTTCGCCCTGCGTGAAGGTGGAGGGGAAGGTTTTGGTCGCCGCATTGTCAATGCGCAGGTAGTCGTTGCCGTCGAAATCAACGGTCGGGTTGTAGTTCAAGCCCGTGGACTGCCAAAGCGGGTCGGATTGTACGAAGTCGGTCGCCCGGTCGTAAGCGGACTGGTCGTTCCAAGCCGTGACGAAGCTGCTGGTGTCCCGCTCGACGGCGAAATCCGCCTTGAGCCAGTGCTGCAAATTGGTGGCGACACAGCCGGGAGCGTATTGATTTCTTCCGAAGGAAAAATATTGCCCGTCGGTGAAATTGACGGTGCAAGTCAGGTTGCCAGCGCCGTCGTTGACGAGGGCGATTTCAGTGCCGCCGCTCAAGTCGGCATTCGGGCTGACGATGAGATTTTCAGCGGCAATTTGTTCGGGGATGCTGATTTTGACGACGCCGACCGTGCCGGTTTCTTCGACTTTCCAAATCCTCGCCATGCGCACGTAGGTTGCGACAGGCGTGAAAGTGACGGGCGAATAGGTGCTCGTGTAGGTTTTAGCGCCGCCGTTGTGCCCCCAAATCTCGAAGGTTTGGTCGGTCATGCTCCAGGGGTTGGCGAGGTTTGAAGTTGCCACGTCAGTGTTGGCAATAGTGAGAAACTCGCCCGTTGCCATGCTTTTCGACTGCTTTTGGTGCAAGCCGGTGCAGTTGTCCCGCCCGATGCCAGCGATGCCGTTGTCGAAAGTGTGGGTTGCGCCGCTGCCGTCGGCGTTGAAAAGCACGGCGCCGGTTGCGCTCAAATAGTCCTGGCGCAAAGTCACGCCGTATTTTAAAGCCAGGTACGAGTAGGTGCGCTGCATTTCAGCGTCGGAAAGCTGGCGGTCGTACACGATGATTTCAGGGATGAGACCTTTCCACTGCTCGCCGCCGCTGGAGCCGACGTAGATGCCGTTGCCGAAGGAGGCATTTTGGTTGGAAGAAAGCGTGGTAGCCTGCTTCAAACCGTTGACGTAGCTGATGATGTTGTCGGAGCCACTGACGACGTTGTTGCTGGACAAGCCGACGATGTTGCCGCCGAGGTTGTTCGCTCCTTTTCCCAAATCATAAAGCACGGCAGAGCCGCCGTTCCATTCGCCGTCCACGCTCGACCAGGGGTTCCAGCCGTTGGGCGAGGCGCCGTCGGTCTGCCAGTCGAGGGCGGGAAAGTTGCCGTCGCCGATGCCTACGGGCGCTCGCAATTCCGCTGCATTGGTGCGGCGGTCAACGCCGAGGGCAATGATTGTCCAGGGCGAAGTGTTTGAAAATAAGCGAGTTGTATTTCTGAACTCGTCGCCGCCGTCGAAGCTGAAGGCAGGGTTGAAGTTGACGAGGTTGGCGGCGGTGGTGCTGTAAAATTTGGGTTGCAGGCTCGCCGTCGCCTGTGGCACATCGTAAGATTCGTAGTTGGGGGATTGGTTTTCCCAAATCGAGGCATTGGCATTGTCGGCGACGCCGGAGACGGCGTCGGCTTTGAGCCAAAGTTTCAAATCACCGGGGCAGGTTCCGCCTGCGGCGAAAACGTTGTCCACCTGAAAGTCGTCGCCATTTGCGGAAAAGCGAAACGCCAGGCTTGCCGAGTTAGGCTTGCTGACCCAGGGAATGGTCACGACGAGGTTCGTCCAGGGCCCCTGAATGGCAACAGAGGTAGTTGGGCAGGTAGCGCCGTTGAAAACAGAAACGGCAGCCGTCGTGCCGCCGCTGGGGTTGAAAACGTCGAGGTATTTCGTGCCGTCGAGCAGCAGTTCAAGGCGGGCGGTCGTCGAGCTGGTGGCAATGTTGCCGCTGCCATTGGTATAGACGTCGAAACTCAACGTGACCTGGTTGGCGACGGGCCCGTTGTTCAAGCCGACAGCCGTTTGCGAGAGGTCGAAATTGGTAGCTGCATCATGGTAGTTTAATGCCGTGCCGCCGATGCTCCAGCCCGTGCCGAGTGTCCAGGCTGCGGCTGCGCTGAATTCACCGTTTTGCACCACGTTGCAATCGTTGGTGATGATGTTCGTGACGCAGCCCGGCGTGACGACGTAAGCTGCCAGGGTGAAAAAGCTGCCGTCGGCAAAATCCACGTCGGCGGCGAGGTATTCGATGCCGTTGACGGTGAGATTGGTCAGTTGAGTGTAGGTGTCCGATGCGTCGAAAGTGGCGTCGGCGCTGCGCACGAGATAGACTGCGCCGCCGTTGGCGAGGGGCTTCGGCGCTGCGAATTTGACCGTGCCGACCGTGCCGGTTTCGTCAATTTTCCAGATGCGGCTCATGCGGTAGTTGAGGGCAATGCCGGAAGGAGCGGTGAGGGCTGTTTTGAACAAAGTTTCGCCGCCATCGCTGCCCCAAAACATGGCGGTTTTATCGGCGGAAAAACTGTTCGTGTTTTGGTCGTTGGAGGCGACCAAGTTGCCCAAACCAATGGCAGGCTGAAAGCCAGGGCTTGCGCTGCGACCTTGCAACTGGTTGATTTGCAAGGCATCATCCCGCAGGATGCCAGCGATGTCGCTGTCGTAGCCGCCGCTGCCGCCCACGTCCCAATACTTGCCGCCGGTGACGCCGTTCCAGTCGCTGGCGAAATAATCGTGTTTCAAGGTGATGCCATATTTCGCTCCCAGGTAGGAGTTGACCCGCTGGCGCTCGTCGGTGG
Source organism: uncultured Saprospiraceae bacterium (assembly GCA_964533005.1). Classification (GTDB taxonomy): domain Bacteria; phylum Bacteroidota; class Bacteroidia; order Chitinophagales; family Saprospiraceae; genus UBA6168. Next base: position 16,124 of record CAZHLB010000033.1, on the reverse strand, counting down.
TGAGTTTGCGGTTGAAAAAGAGATGCTCCGCCGTTTGCCCGTTGAAAACCAAGCCGTTGCGAGCGCCGATGTGGACGTGCCCGTTTTGAGCGAAGCTAGGCGTGTGCGCAAAATCAGAATAGGCGGTCTGCCCATCGAAGGCAGCCGCCCAGTCGTTGCTTTTGCTGTAATTATTATAAATGTGGAACTGAGTGGCGTCCACCGCTCCGCCAGCGGTTGTTCCACCGCCCTCCGCCACCGCCAGGGTCGAAGGATGCCAGGCTTTACGATGCCCGCTCGCCGAACCGAAGTCATCGTAAACGTAGCCGTTGACATAAGTATAGTGAGCTGCACTCGTGCCGCCGAGATAATATGGCATGCCCGAGTTGTTGGTCAGGTTGGTAGCTTTCATCACGGTGAAAACCTCCCCCTCGGTGTAGGTGCTGAAAAAATGGCGTTTGGAGACATCGTCAATACGCACAAAATCGTCGCCGTCCCAATCCACCACGGGGTTGAAACTAAGCGCACCGGGCACGACCGCCGGGTTGGAGTTGACAAAATCAATATCCCGCCCGTTGCCAGATTGGTCAGCCCAGACGGGCGTCCCGCTGACGCTGACGAAATTGTTCGAAGCGTCGAGGCTCGTGCCTGCTCCTGCGTGCAGCCAGAATTGCATGCCGGAGGCGATGTTGCCGGGGGCAGGCGGGGGCGGGGGCATGAAATTCAGGGTCGTGGCTTGCTCCTCTGTCAGCACACCTTTATTAATAAGGTCTTTGGCGATACCCGCTTTCACCTGCGAAAAGAGCTTTCGGATGAAACTATCCTGCCCTTCCGAGGGCGTGAAACTCCACGTCATTAGCAGCATGCCCGCCAGCAGCAAGGCAACGCCGAGTTTGTTTTTCTGGAAAAAAAGAGTTGGAGTAAAATTCACTTTCATGATTAAAAATTTTCTGTTTTGACAAAAAGGAGCCAGCCTCAGGCGGTCGGCAAAGACCGGTGCGGTAGCGAGCGTGTGAGTCGAGGAAGTTTTTGTCTGAGAAAAGGGAAAAATAAAAAGGCGGGAAAACAAGGCTATGCCCAAATCAGGCACGCCTTTGGAGCAGAGCGACTAAAAAACGTCTCAGTGTTTTTTCAGAAAGGAAGTCCTCGGTTGCCGCCGGGGATTTCTGTTTTTTAGCCGTATGCTTTTTCCAGCCAATGTTGAATTAGGATGCGCAGGATTTTCAAGGATTTTAAGGATTGGGACGTGCGTCCAAATCCTTAAAATCCTGCGCATCCTAATTCAAAAGAATAAGGGGGGAAGCGAGAGAGGGAGATTTTATTTCTAAGTCAGTATTGACAAAATCGGATTGGACATGCGGGAGGGAGTTCGGACGCAAATCCTTTAGCCTTTTCATTTTGGAAAACCATTGCCACAGCGGGTCGGGAAGACCCAATTTTATTGAAGCACGAGCATTTGGAAGCACATAAGCGGAGGGCGCTGAAGCAATTATTAAGGTGAGTAGAATGTCGGAGTGTTTTGAATGCGGAGGCAAGATTACAGCCGCCCGGCTGCCTGCTAAAATCGAAAGGGGAAATCTTGTGACTTCGGGAAAGGGGGTGGTATTTGAATTTTCAGAGGTGTCAAAAGGCAACACCCCCAGCCCCTAAAGGGGAGCAGAGCCTGCTTCAAATTTCAATTGAAAACAAAGCTCGACAGGAAATGTGAAACAGGCTCTGCTCCCCTTTAGGGGTTCAATACAAGCGTACTTCCTTCCTGCCAGACTTTGCAAAAAGCCTATTTTTGCCCCCGCCGAAAACTAACCACGTGATACAAACTCCTGACTTTCAATCACTTTTTAAAAATTCTGGCTTTATGAAAAATCTGATTTACCTGCTGTTTTTGTTGCTGGCTGTCGCCTGCCAACCTGCCGCCGAGCAAAAAGAAACTGCCGCCGCCGATGCCAAACCCGCCGGTGCGCCCGATGCCTTGCGCAACGCTTTCGAGGAAGTCAACGTCACCAAGATGCACCTCTACGCAACGGAAGAAACTGCGCCCGACACGGCTGCCTATCCTTTCGTTGGCACTCCGCTCACCGGCGACCTCGCTCAGTACCTCGACGCTGATTTGCAACCTGGCGAAACCGGCGTGTTCGGTACGTACCGCATCGAAAACACGCAGTTTTTCATCCTGCGAGTGCCTGGCAAATACGTCTCCGGCGACCTGGCGCTGGCTGGTTGGGATGCCTCCGCCTCTGGCGGAAAGCTGAAAAAAGTCGCCGACCTCGCTCACCGCTGGTGCGATGAAGGCGTTTGCCACCAGCAAGACGCCTGGCTGATTGACCTCGACGACAACCGCAAACTGGAACTCGTGACTCGCAGTCAAAGCACGGAAAACGGGAAATTGACGGAGCAAAAATTCGAGGTGATGACGGAGGACGGGCAGGGCGGTTTTGTGAAGACGGACGAGGCGCTGGCTTCGCTGGCGGTAGAGAAGTATTATGTGATGATGGAGAAGAAGTGAACGGTAAGAAGCTGATAATCAATGATAGCGGTTGAAAAATCTGGCGATTTTTCAACCGCTTCTTTTTTTGCATCAGCTTATTTTACGGGAAACATTGGTTAGACTTGCAATCTCAATTTTTTGAGAGAAAACGCACAAAATGATTACCAATCCATATCCATTTGCCTTCAACCTCAAACACACGAAATTTTACTTCCAGAGCAAAGGCATCAATGGCACTTTCGACATGGTGGTGATTTTCGATTTCAGAGGAGAAAACCGCTTCAACCTTGCCTTGGGCGTCCTAATTGAAGGAAAAATAAGGTTCGACGTTGAAACGAATAACCATGATTTTCGGAAAGTCTTTGAAACGGTCGGTGCTGCCATTTATCATTTTTTCGAGGCTTACCCTCACGCAACGCTGGAAATTGGCGCTTTCAACGAGCAAAGGCTACGGGTTTACAATGGCATTTTCAGAAGAAGATTTCATGAAATTCAACCCATGTTCGTTGTTCGAGGTGTCTCCAATGGACGAAAAGAAATTTACGACCCAAGCCAATTTTATGAGAAATTTGAAGTCCAGCGCCGCAAACGCTAATTTTGAATAAAATCATCGAGTCATGAATATTGCAACGCCAAGCATTGCCCCTCCGCAGCAAAAAATAAAAATCATTTCTTCGGAGAACAAGCATGAATTTCCGGAAGGCATTCGGACATTGTTCGAGCTGACGGAAGAGCGTCCCTATTTTTCTGATAAATACTGGAAGTCTCAAAAGGAGGACATCCTTTCATCGGTGAAAACTTTGCACAGGCAAAACCCTTCCCTGCCTGTCAGGCAAGTCGTTCTCCAAATCCTCTCCAAAGAGCCTGACACGCTACCCTCCTGGAACATTCACCGCATCATCGGCTACATCACTCAAACCTGGAAGGAACTGAGCCAGGCGGAGGAAGCGCCGGAGCCAGATTGGAAATAGGCAGTAGGCAAGCAAAAAAGCCCTTTCTGAAAATTTTCAGAAAGGGCTTTTTTACTTGCCTACTTGCCTACTTATTCACACGACTCATTCTCCGTCGCCGGGCGAGGAAAATGGTCGAAGACGTCGTCATCCGGGCGGTCAATCGGCAGCGTGCCGAGCCGACCATAGCGGCGCAAGTCAATCCAGCGGTGACCTTCGCCGAAGAGCGAGTAGCGGCGCTGTTTGAGCAATTCGTCAATCAAGGCATCCTTCGTGCCTGCACCTGCGTAGTCGCCGAGACCGGCGGCGTTGCGGATTTCATTCAAAGCATCCGTTCCTTCCGACAGGTTGTTTAACTGAATTTCAGCTTCGGCTTTGATGAGCACCAATTCTTCGTTGCGAATGAGCGGCACCGGCTGCGTATTAGACGTGTAAACCCACACGTCGTAGTTGCTGGCGAGGTCATCCACAAACAGCGTGTCGCTGCGCTCGACAACTTTGTTCAGGCGGGTATCGCCTGCTTCGGCATCTGCCACGAAGGAAGGATGAGCCACCCTCGCCTCGCCGCTCGCACCGAGCGTGAAAAACAGCTCGTTCAATTTTTCCGTGCCGTAAGGATGATAAACGCCTGCGTTCAGGTCGCCTGCCGGGTCGGCAAACGACTTGTTCAAAGCATCCAAAGCGCCTGCCCAATCCTGGCGATAGACTGCCACCCGTGCCGCCAGCGCCCGGTTGAATTGGGCGAAAGTGGTGGGGTTGTTGAAGCCCGAAAAACCGCTGCTCAGGCGAAACGGAAATTCCGCACCGCTGCCAGCGCCCAGGTCGGTGAAGCCTTCATCCAGCAACGCTTTGATGGCATCGAGCGAAGCATCCAGCGACAGGAAAGCGCCCAGGTTATCCGGGTCGGCAACGTCCACCCGCACGCCGCAGGTGTACTGCTGGTTCAGCACCATCAGCAACTGGTGCGCCTTGATGGTTTTGGCAAAACCGATGGCGGCGCTTGCCTGAGCAGCACTGATGCTGGCGCTCGTGTTTTCGATGGCAGTGATGAGAATATTGGCGTTTTTGACCGTCTGGTAGCGCAAAGCAAAAGTCTGCGTGGTGTAAAACGTGTTGTTGTCCAACGTGGAACTGCCTTTGCCCAGCAACTCGGAAGTGAAACGTGGGTCGGCGGAGGAGAAGCGATAGTACTCCCGACCAACCATCGAAACGGCATCGTAGTAAGTGCCGAGGCGCTCCCGCATCCCGAATTCGATGCCATCCACGAGGTTTTGAATATGGCTCAACGTCGCCCCGTCCGTCACCTGGTCAACACCGAGGTTGTTTGGGTCGGGCACTTCGTCTATTTCGCAGCCGGGCAGGTAAAACAGCATCCCGACCAGCAGCAGCAGCAATGCTTTGAATTTGATTTTATGTTGAAACATGGATTTGGTTTTTGGTGATTGGTGATTGGTGACTGGTGATTGGGCAGTCCCAATCACCATTCACCATTCACCAATCACATGGATTAAAACGTCGCCCGCAGGTTGAAAAACACGCTCTTCGCCGATGGGAAAGGCGTCACCTCTACAGCGCTGGAAATAGCGCCCGTGCCGAAGTTCGACACTTCCGGGTCGTAGCTATTGTAATCGAACCAATTCAACAGGTTGCGACCCGACACGCCCACTTTCACGTCGGCAATATCGCCCAGCACCGTCCTCGGAATTTTGTACGACAGCGCAATCTCCCGCACCCGCACATAGGCGGCGCTTTCAACCCACGGTTGTGCGCTGACGCCCAAATTGGCGAGGCGGTAGTCGCCATTCGACATTGCCCCGGCGGGGTCAAGGTTGGTCTTGTCAAAGTCGGGGCTGGTGCCAAACAGGTCGGACAGCAGCGTGGTCAGGTTGACGTTGTCGCCGCCTTTTTTCCAGTGGACGAGGAAGGAAAACTCGAAGCCGCCGACCAGAAAAGTGTTCAGGAAGGAGGTCTGAAAATCAGGCTCGGCGTCGCCCCAAACCGTCGGAACGCCTTCCACGACAGGTCTGCCGACCAACTGTGTCGGGCTTTTTCCGGTCTCGATGCGGTAGGTGCCGAGCGTTGCGCCGAATGCGCCGGTGTTGAAGGCGGGCACGTCGAGGCGAGTGACCTCGGCGTTGTTTTTCCAGAAGGAAATCCGGCTGTTCCAGGTCAGCATTTCGCTTTCGACCGGCGTCAAATCCAAGCCGATTTCGAAGCCCGTGTTCTCAATTTCCGCCGCATTCAGCCAGTAGTTGGTGAAGCCGGAGGAGGTTGCTTGCTGCGTCGGCAGAATCAAGTCGTCCACACTTTTATTATAGTAGGTGAAATCGAGCAGCACGGAATTGTTGAACAGACCGAGGTCGAAGCCAAATTCCAACTCGGTTTGGCGCTCCGGTTCGAGGTCTGGATTGCCCCTCGAAAAGTTGATGAACGAGCCGGTGCTGCCTTCGATGACGACCGGTGTGAAGTTCGAGTAGATAGCTCCGAACGGCGCAAAGTTGCCGGACTGACCAAATGCCGCCCGCAGTTTTGCCGTGCTCAACGCTCCGCCTTCCATGTCCACAAACTCGTGAATATTCAGCGCCAGCGAGGCTTTTGGATAGTAGTAAAGCTTGTTGGCGTCGCCGTTGCGGCTGGATTTGTCCGCACGGATGCCGACGGTGAAGACCACTTTGTCATTGATATTGACCTCTTCCTGGGCGAAGAATCCCCGGTCGGTGGAGATTTCACGGCGATGCTCGGTTTGGCGGGCGCTTGCCTGGTCAATGTTCGTCTGCCCGGCAACCAGGAACGAGGCGATGGTTTGGGCGAAATTGATGTTCACCTTCTCCTGCGTCACGCCCAATTGGGTGCGGAAATTCAGCCCGCTGCCGGTGAAAAACGAATGCACCAGGAAGGCGGAAGTGTTGTTGTTCCGAGCCTCCGCCGTGCCGTAAATCGAGACGCCGTCGGTGCCGTTGCCTTCTTTTTGGAACTGCAATTCACGAGGGAAAATGGCTTTGTTCGTGAAATTGTAGTAGTCAACGCCGCCCCGCAGGTGCAATTTGAGCGACTGGTTGTCCTGCTGAATCAGGCTCGCCGACACCAAACCGCCGCCCACGAAACGCCTCACACTTTCCCGGTTCGTCACCAAAGAGTCGGTTTGCAGGAAGTTGGACGGAGCGTAGGGGTTGTTCGGGAAGTTGCCGTTTTCGTCGGCAAACAACTCCGCCCAGGGTGGCGTCGAGACGTAAGAAATGCCGACGGTGGTGCTGGTGTTGTCGTTGTTGAAATAGCCCCGGTCGGCATCGGACTCGATGTAATTGCTTGAAAGAGAAGCACTCAACCATTTGGAAAGCTGTTGGTCGAGGTTCAACCGGAACGAGTTTTTGTCGTAGCCCGTGTTTTTCACGATGCCCTCCTCGTCCTTGCGGGTGAAGCCTGCGAAATACTTCGTCTTGTCGCTGCCGCCGCTGAATTCGACCCTGGAGGTCAGCACCAAACCGGTGTTGCCGTAGATTTCTTCTTCATAGTCATGGATAGTGCCCGCATTAAAATTCGCCACTTCGGCTTGCCCGAAGTGGGTGGCGACTTTGGTGGCATCCCAGTCCCGTTGCCCCAATGATTTCAGCAACATGTTTGCGCCCACCGATTGCGACAGCGTGACCGTCGTCCTGCCGGCAGCCCCACGTTTGGTCGTGATAATCACCACGCCGGAAGCTGCCCGTGAGCCATAAATGGCGGCGGCGGAAGCGCCTTTCAAGATTTCAATCGTCTCGATATCCTCCGGGTCGAGGTCGGCGACCCGGCTGGTCGGGTTGTCCTGGTTGGTCTGGCTGCCGCCTGCTTGCGAAGCAGAAACAAAGTCCAAACCAAGACGGAAAGCGGAGTTGTCGTAATAAACCCCATCCACGATGTACAGCGGCTGCGAGTTGCCGTTGAACGTGGTAATGCCCCGCAACTTGACCGTGACGCCGCCCCCGGGAGCGCCGGAGTTGGCGGAAATATTGGCGCCTTTGAACTTGCCGTACAATGCGCCATCCATCGTCTGCTGGGTGGTGATGCCGGTCAGTTCCCGTGCGCTGACTTGTTCGACGGAGTTCGCCAGGTTCGTCCGTTTGATGGTCGTTGCCAAGCCGGTGACCACCACCTCGTCGAGTTGGGTAGCCTCGTCGGCGAGCGTCACGTCCGTCCTGGGACTGGCTTTGCTGACCTCGATTTCCCTTTCGGAAAAACCGGTGTAGCTGACCAGCAGGGTCGCCGATTCGCCGGGAACGGTCAATTCAAACGTGCCATCAATGTCGGTGATAGTGCCGGTGGCAGTACCTTTCACGAGCACCGTAGCGCCGATGAGCGGTTCGCCATTGGCATCCTTGACTGAGCCGGATGCCGTGAACTGCGCTATGGCTGCGCTGGAAAACAGCAGCGAAACCAGTAGCACAAGTCGGGATTTTGTAAGCATGTACTTCATACGATTAATGAGTTTTGTTAAAAAATAATCTGGTGACAGTTGTGGTCGGAATGGGGCAAGTAGATTTTGTGGAAAGAAGTCTAAACGGGAATGTTCACGGGAAAGGAAAATTGTCTGGGAGCCTGATGCGGCAAATGTATCAAAAGCTGAACGATGGAAAAGGGCATGTTGCGGCTTGGGAAAATGGGCAGGCAGCAGGTTTTTTTCGGAAATGAACATTTGATTGCATTGGCTATTATTGCCGGATGTCGAGTCGAAAGGAGGTTGTCTCAAAAACCCCTTGCCCGTCTCCAAGTCGCTTTTGTCATCTGCCGTG
>CAZHLB010000033.1:0-7934 GCA_964533005.1 uncultured Saprospiraceae bacterium | reverse complement strand
GCCGTGCGTCAGATGACAAAAGCGACTTGGAGACGGGCAAGGACTTTTGAGACAGCCTCCTTTTTACCGAGACCAAAAATTTGAAAACAATGAAAAGAATTTGCCACCTCCTTCCATGCCTCCTCCTTCTGTTTGCTGCCTGCCAAAACCAGCCGTCGCAGCCAGAAAATACTGACCAAGTCGCTGCCGACACCACCGCAAACGCCACAGCCGAAGGCGACCCAAACCTCACTTTGCCCGCCGGTTTCAAAGCCACCGTCGTCGTCGAGGAATTGCCCGGCAGGGCAAGGCACTTCGCCGTTAACGACAACGGCGATGTGTACGTCCACATGCCAGAGTCCCACGACGGCAAAGGCATCGCCGCCCTCCGAGACACCAACGGCGACGGCAAAGCCGACGTCATCGAGTATTTCGGCGAGCCGGAAGGCACGGGTATGGGCATTCACAATGGCTATCTCTACCTCTCCGACGAGCAAACGGTCTATCGCTATACGCTGAAAAAAGACTCACTTGTGCCTGACCTGACCAGCCGGGTGGTTGTCGTTGGCGGTTTCACCAAGCAAACCCAGCACTCCGACAAACCTTTTTGTTTTGACAATGCCGGGCACATTTACGTCAACGTCGGCGCTCCGAGCAATGCCTGCCAGAAGGATGACCGCAGCGCCGGTTCGCCCGGCATGGAACCTTGTCCGTTGCTGAAATTGCACGGCGGCATCTGGCAATTCGACGCCAACAAAACCGCCCAAACGCAGGCGAAAGATGGCATCCGCTACGCTACCGGTCTCAGAAACTGCATGGCACTTGAATGGAATAATTCAGTGAACAGCCTTTACGCAGTGCAGCATGGGCGTGACCAATTGCATGAGTTTTGGAAAGCCTTGTACAGCGAGGAAGCCAATGCGGAACTGCCCGCCGAGGAGTTTTTTCAAATCAACAAAGGCGACGATTTTGGCTGGCCCTACTGCTATTTCGACCCCAGTCAAAACAAAAAAATGCTCTCGCCCGAATATGGCGGCGACGGCAAAAAGCAAGGGCAATGTGCCAACGTGAAGCAGCCCATCCTCGCTTTTCCAGCGCATATCGCACCGAATGATTTGGTTTTTTACACCGGCGACAAGTTCCCGGAGAAGTATCACAATGGCGCTTTCGTCGCTTTTCACGGCTCGTGGAATCGGTCGCCGCTGGAGCAAAAAGGTTTCCTGGTTGCCTTCGTGCCGATGACGGATGGGAAAATCACGGGGGCTTGGGAGGTCTTCGCCGATGGTTTTTCCGGCGGTGGCAGCATCAAATCGCCTGACGATGCGAAGCACCGCCCGACGGGGCTTGGCGTCAGCACGGATGGGGCGCTTTATGTTTCCGACTCGAAAAAGGGGAAGATTTGGAAAATCGTGTATGAAGGGGAGGTGCAATAAGAAATGGTGATATGGTGATATGGTGATTTGGTGGGTAGGACGTCAGACGTCCCATCCACCAAATCACCATATCACTATATCACCAAAAAAAAACGAGGAGACGCCTCTGCGCCCCCTCGTTCGCTACGCTATTTAATGCCGAAATGATACGGTAGAAATCTGTCAGTATGTTTGAATTTTTGAGGTGAAAGTTTGAGGAGGTTTAGTCGGTGCTTGAGGTTAAATGGCAAGGATTTCAGGCAAACTCGGGTGCTAAACCTCCAGAAACTCTCAATTCTTTAGGCTAAATCATGGTGATTTTAAAATCATGGTGATTTTAAAAATCACCATGATTTAAAGCAGAGAAGAATGGAAGAATCTGTTTCCCGGTGAGTCAGACCGCTTTGGAAGAGATTCTCCCATTCTGGTTTGACAAACAACAAATCTCACGTTGCCTTGAGGCAAATTCCGTTTACGGATTTAAGATGCCCAGCACGGAGAGATTCAGGGACACGGTGCCTTTCGCTGTCACGCTGACGTTGGTCAGGTCAATGCCACCGAGGATGTCCAAATCAATTTCACCCATAATTTCCATGTCGCCGTCGTTGTCAGCGTCTTCATAACCAATGGCGTGGATTTCATATTCGCCTTCTTCGAGGAAAGCGATGGTAAAATTGCCTTGGTTGACGGTTGCGCTGGCAAGTGCGTCTTCAAACTCGACCTCGCCGTCCGTTTCATCGTCGAAATCGAACTCGCCTTTTTCGTAAACATAGACCACGATGCGGTCGGTCAAATTCAAGTCGTCGGAGACGGTGCCTTGAATTTTGCCGGTATTTTCTTTTTCAACCACCCGCAAAGCATCATTTAGGTTGAGGTCGGCGACAAGTTCATAACTGTCGTTTGCCGTCGGGTTATCCTCATATTTGATGGCTTTGCGCAGGTCGAAATCGAGGACGAGCGTGGTCGTGGCAGTTTCCGTCACTTCAAACTCAGTGGTTTTAACCTCAACAGCTTCCGAGTCATCGTCGGAATCGTCGTCCAGGTCATGCTTCACGCCGCCAGTCGCCAACACATAAGCGCCAGGGGAATTTCCATTCGCATCGTTCTCAAAATCAAGCACTAAAGTCACGTCGTCATGCTCTCCCGCTTCCACCTGGAAGCTGCCGAGCAATTTGGTCGTGCCGCCCTGATAGTCCATCAGGTTGATGGTTTGCTTGGTGAAACTATCCACCGGTTCGCCATCCACTTCGACCCCAATCACGGTGATGAATACGCCTTCAATATTCGCATCATCAATGGGCCCGTCCGTTAATTCAAAATTGACAGTGCCGGTCACGTCGGAAGTAGAACCCTCGTCGTCCGAGCAACGAGCAAAAAGGGTAAATACCGCAAGGAGCATTAAACTGCCTTTTAGGAAACTTTTCATGGTCTGCATATCAAATGATTTTTTGTGTGAAAAAAACAGGTTGACAATATATTGGTTGGATTGATAGGCTGGCGTAAGCCATTCGATTTGAATGGGTTGCGCCAATTTATTTTCAATATTCACCAACAATTGTCAACCCTTATTTTTATGCGCATATTGAGCGATAATATGGGCGTTAATTTAGGCGGTAACTTAAAGTTACCTCCTAAATTTACCGTTTACGAAACTTTGAAAGTTTCGTAAACGTGGCATTATTTATCAGGCATATAGCTGAATATATGCCACATTTTTTCTCGAATTATTTTGATGCAATTATGCTGCTGCAATCATGCAAGACCTTGAAAATCAAAGCCAAGCCGCAGGCATACATCATTTTTTGAGAGGTTGAATTCCGACTTATAGTTCAAGATTTTTTTGTGAAAAAGGAGGGTCGAGCAGCGTGTCTAAAAAGCCCTCCTCTCCCCCGGCATTTCTCCGTAGGGAGAGAAAGGGACTGGCTATTGACTAAACACAAAAACTATTATGAAACCGACTTTCAAATTTTAAAAAGCGATTTAGTGGGTTGGTGATTTGGTGAGGTTAAACCTCATCAAATCATACTCCACTAAATCACACTTGGTATCCAACTATTGAGCTAAGCCATATAACCGGAATTCCAAGATTTTGTCTTAAAAAGATTTGATGGTTGGGTACCTTGGTAAGGTGTTGCCCTTGCCAAAATACTTGCCCATCAAATCATGCCTGGTTGTCTTAGTTTTGACAGATTTGACTGCTTTTTAAGTAGTCAGATGCCATACCTGAGATTTTCCAAGTTTCTCTTTTTCAAAGATTTAAGCGGCGCTTTTGCTGCTTTTTCCTGGCTGAGTTCCAGGTAGCTTATTATTATAGTAAATGTTCCGAGAACCTATCAGGTTCATTGAAATGTGCTGCTTTTTTCAAAAACTTCCATTTGGCGTTATGGCAATCTGGCAACTCCTCGCAAGGAGGTTTTGCCAAATCGCCATATCACCAAATGACCACTTGGTTGAGGTTACGGGATTAGCAACTTATGCAGAAACACGCTATGCTCGGTTTGAATTTTCACCAAATATGCGCCCGGCGGCAAGCCTGAAATATCGAGGCGATGAACTTGCTCATCGCCCTTCAATTGCCAGGTATTTACAAGCTGCCCTTGCGGGTTCGACAAATGCACCTGCACCGTTTCCGCAGGCAGATTTTCAAATTTTAGAAAGAACTCGTTTTGCGCCGGGTTTGGGAACAGGCTCACCGCTTCCTCGTCGGAAAAAACGACGGCGTAAACCACTTCCGAAAAGGTTTCCCTGTCGTCAAAATCCACCTGGCGGAGGCGATAATAATAGGTGACGTTTGGCTGTACGTCCGTGTCAAGGAATTGGTAATCAACTTTTTGCAGGGAATTTCCCCCGCCGGGTATCCAGGCTATTTTTTCAAAACCGCTCTCTGACTCACTGCGGCGCTGCAACTCGAAACCGGCATTGTTCGTCTCGGTGGCAGTCGTCCAGTTGAGTAAAATATGAGGCGCTTTTGCCTGGGCGGAAAACCAAATCAGTTCCACCGGCAGGGCGCCTGCTTCGTAATAAATCGTGCCTACCTGCCCCACGTCGCCGCTTTCGGCGTAGCCTTCCTGGCAGGTGGCACTGGCAGTATTTTCCATATTTTTCAAATCCAGCAATTTGAAATCATCCAAAAACCAGCCGTCGCAGGCATCGCCCCCGGTGGGCCCAGCGGCATTGCAAGTTTGGTTAGTCAGCGTCAAATCTGAGCCGAAGCGAAACCTCAGCGTTTGCTGCCCGTCATAGCCCGACAAATCCACGATTGTATTGACGTAGCCGCCGCTGTAGCCAGTGAATGCAGCCCTTCCGCTGAGGGGATTGACGTTCACCGGGACGCCGATGGGCGTGACCAATTGGGCAAAAATGACGTTGGTGTAGCCGTTTTTGATGATTCGGCTGCCGAGGTCAGCCCAGGTGTTCGGGGCGGTTTCGATTTCAAGCACCCCGCCGTCCGCCGTGCCTTCCACGTCGAACCATTGCCAAAAGCTGAGGTGGTTGTTTTTGGCTGGGTTAAGGGTAAGTGTCAGCCGGAGCGAGGCGTCAATTATAACGGTAGGGTCAAGATGCCACCAGGAAGTGGTTGAAGAGGTGTTTGGATTGGGGTATTGGGTGTCCGTCAACCAGGTGGGGTCGGCGGAGAAACCAGGAGGGAGCGTGCTTTCGACGGGTTCATCCCATTCGATGGTCGTCCAGGAGGCGGCATTGATGATGCCTGAAAACGTTCGGGTGATTTCGCCTCCGACCGGAATGGAGGCAATGGTTGGGTAAATTACCACCCCGTTTTGGACGATTCCCCCGTCGGAAACGGAGGTCACGTCCAAATTGGCGGGCACGGGGTCGGAAATGTTCACGGTGGTCAGCGGGGCATCTGAATTATTTTTTACGGTAATGGTGTAAGTGATTGATTCTCCGACTTCTGCCGCTGTTTTGTCAACGGTTTTCGTCACGTGCATCGTGGGATTGTCGAAGGCTTCGATGCCGCCTGCGACTGCACTGTAACCCAAGCCCCGCCGGGCGAATGCTTCCCAAATCAGATTTTCGCCTGCGCCGCCATACAGTGCCAGGTTGGCAATGAGGATAGCGTCTCGCATTTGCGGAAAAGTGGGGTCGCAATCGGTCATTTTCAAGCCTTCCATCACGATTTTCATCGCCCGGATGTTGCCAGCCATGCTTGCTGTATTGTAAATATTTGGCTCGAAACCGTAGGCATTTATCAATTCCCAGGTCATTTCCCAAAGCATGGTGCACCACAAAAAACCAGTGCCGTGCGGGTACGGCAAATCTGCCAATTGACCATAGGTGAAATCGTTGCAGTAGGTTGGATTCGCCATGCAATCCATGTCAGTGGAATAAAACCGAGGGCGGATGCCAGTGCCGTTTGCGCTCTGATTCAACACGTAAGCGCCGATGCTTCGGATGCCTTCGCCGGGTTGGTTTTCTTCCAAAGTTCCATCGCCGTCGGCATCCCGCAAGGTGAGCATCAACCCGAAAAAGTCGCTCCACCCTTCCCCACCCTGCTCGAAATTACCCAGGCAGCTACTTGCGTTCGCCGGGCAAACCAACCGAAACGAAACGCCGTGCCCGTACTCATGCGCAATGATGGCATTGTCAAAATCGCCGTCAAGCACGTGGTCGGGCAGTGCGGTATCCCAAAGAAACATCCGCATCGTCGGCTTCTGCCCATCTTGAAGCGGGGTGGTAAAACTGGCATTGTTCAACCCGCTGCCGTCCTGCGCTCGTGCCAGCACGTAATCCGAGCCAACGCCGTCGCCGGTGAGGTTGGTCGCCTGAAAATTGCCAGCCGCTTCGTCGAAACCGTAGAGGTAATAAACGTCGTGGCAGATGTTGTTCCAGGCGAAGAGGTTGGTAACGGCATCTTCGATGAAAGCCGTTCCGAGCGGTTCGTCCAGGTCGTGGGTGTAGTTAAAATCGAGGTCACCGGGCCATGGCACGTTGCCCGTCAAAAAAAGCCCGGTGATGGGGTCACGCACAATAGCAACGGCAAGCGGTTCAGTGGCGGCGCCTGCCGGAGCGTAGAAAGCATAGGCATTGTTGCCCTTTGTGTATCCAAACTCAGGCACAGCACCGGGGACATTCGTATCGTGCCAGCCGTAGGGAGAGGCAGTTGCATCAATAATATCAATTCCTAATTTCAATGAACGTGTGCCATAAGCTGGCGACTCGATGGGTAGCGGGAAGATGTTGTACTGCCCGTTGAAGGATAGCGGGTTGGATAAACCAACCTTTCCGAAAGTTTGAAACTTTCGGAAAGGTGTGTCCAGGGTAGATTGAAAAAAAGAGTGCTGAAGGTTTGATTTTAAAAGTGAAGGGTGAGCAGTTCGGTGAAGCGAAAAAACCGGGACAATCCCTAAATCAGGGTCTGTCCCGGATGTAAATTGCTTCAAATGGTAAGAGTTACGACTTTGGAATTTTGGGTCGAATTTGGTTTCCGGGGTCTTGATTTTATGGAGTGGAATCGAATGGGTTTCCACTTGGCAATCGGGATTTGGGGTAGCTGGGGTAGCATGAAATTGACAATGTACAGTGCGGTTGAACCGGCTCAATTCTTTGCCGGTAACGGCATCAATGCAGATTTCCCAAACATCTGTCTCATTTGGCGAGGGGAACACCAAAAACCAGCAGGGACGGAGCCTGCCTTGCTCGTTCAAATCAAAAGCCGGGCTTGCCCAGATTGTGATTCCCGGCTTTTTCTCCTCCGGAAAATATTCTAACCTGGCAGCTCCGCCCTGGTGCTTTTCGATGAGCTTCACTTGGCGTCCAATGGGGAAATACAGGTAAACCGCTGCGTTTTTTACCGCTTCTTCCGGCGGCAAAGCCATCTCGGTCGTTTCAATTTTCTCTTTTAAATGGGCGACAAACCCAATGTTCTCATGGAAAACTTCGCCCTCCGGCGTCAGGTGAACACTTGCCAATCCTTTGCGAACAGGAATGCCTTCTACCTGCTGTTGCAGGTAAACATGCAGCAATCCACTCGTCGAACTGACGTGGGAATCGGTCACCTTCAATCCTGCCACGTCTTCCGCCAGTAGCCCCCATTTATCACGGTTCTTTTCGATGTATCGAACAACCGCTTCGGGCATAGCCTGGGAAAACGACAGGGTGGTAAGCAAGAGCAAAATCAAGGTCACTGCTCCTGCTTCTCTTACCGTTTTACTCATGAGTGTAGCATTTAGGAGCACCCAATCACCGTTTGCCGGACTTTACCGGGGAAAGTAAAAAAATGGAAGAAGCCGTCATTTGGGCTTCTTCCACGAAATTTATTTGACTTCTTTCCTAAAGGCTTATTTTGGTCATTTACCTAAACACGGTTCAAAGGTAGGCTCACCGGGGAGGGCGTCTGGCGTCATCTGATATTGGAAAGGAGATGAGGAAAAAATGTTCAAAGGGGATAATTGCTAATTGTTGATTGCTGATTGTTAAGCATCTCGGCTGATTTATTCGGCACTTTAGGAAAGGTCGAGTTCCGAGCGGCGGGGTTTTGAAACCCCGCATTTTGGCTCCAAAATGCGGGGTTTCAAAACCCCG
>CAZHLB010000032.1:0-19140 GCA_964533005.1 uncultured Saprospiraceae bacterium | reverse complement strand
GGTGACGATTGAGTCAGGAAAACTCGCTGCCCAAGCCGACGGCTCGTGCGTGGTGAGGATGGGCAAAACCATGCTGCTGGCTACGGTCGTGGCATCCAAAACGGTGAAAGAAGGTCAGGCTTTCTTTCCGCTTTCCGTTGATTACCAGGAGAAATTCGCTGCCGCCGGGCGGGTTCCCGGCAACTTTTTCCGCAGGGAAGCGAAGCTCTCCGACTACGAAGTCCTCGTTTCCCGCTTGGTGGACAGGGCAATCCGGCCGCTGTTCCCCGAAGGTTTCATGGAGGAGTGCCAAGTCATCCTCAACATGATGTCCGGCGAAAAAGAGACGCCGCCCGATGCTTTTGCGGCGCTCGCAGCTTCCACGGCGTTGATGCTTTCCGACATTCCCTGGAACGGGCCCATTTCGGAAGTACGGGTGGCGAAGGTGGATGGCAATTTCGTCATCAACCCCAGCAAGCCAGACGCCGACCGTGCGCACCTTAACCTAATCGTCGCCGCCGACAGCAAAAACATCATGATGGTGGAAGGCGAGGCGAAAGAATGCAGCGAACAAGAACTGGTCGAAGCCATCCGGGTGGCGCACGAAGCTATCAAGGTGCAGTGCCAGGTGCAGCTCGACCTGGTGGAAAAAGTGGGTGGAGTGACCAAGCGGGAGAAACCTGAGATTCCGCAAAATGAAGAAATCAATGCCAGGGTCACCGAATTGGCGAAGGACAAACTGTACCAAATCGCCCGCTCTTTTGCTGACAAAAAAGTGCGCCGCAGCCAGTTCGACGAGGTGAACACGATGGTCAAAGAGACCATCAAAACGGAAAAAGGCGAGGAGTTTTTCGAGGAAAACGAGGGCATCGTCAAGAGCTACCTCGAAGATTTGAAATACAACGTCGTTCGCAACATGGTGCTGGATGAAGGCTTGCGCCTCGACGGTCGTAAGGGCAACGAAATCCGCCCAATTTGGTGCGAGATTGACTACCTGCCTTCGCCGCACGGCAACGCCATTTTCACTCGTGGCGAAACCCAATCGCTGACGACCGTCACTCTCGGCACCAAGCTGGACGAGTCCATGATTGACAATGCACTGGATATTCGCTACGAAAAATTTATCCTGCACTACAACTTCCCGCCGTATTCGACAGGCGAAGTCAAGCCGCTTCGTGCCCCCGGTCGCCGGGAAATCGGGCACGCCGCACTGGCTGCCCGCTCGATAAAGATGGTGATGCCGAGTCCCTTTCCGTACACGGTTCGGGTGGTTTCCGACATTTTAGAATCGAACGGTTCTTCTTCGATGGCAACGGTTTGCGCTGCTTCGCTGGCATTGATGGACGCAGGCGTTCCGATTAAAAAAGCGGTGGCAGGCATTGCGATGGGCATGGTTGCCGATGGCAACAGGTCTGCCATTTTGAGCGATATCCTCGGCGACGAAGATGCGCTTGGCGACATGGACTTCAAAGTCACCGGCACGGCGGATGGCATCTGCGGCTGCCAGATGGACATCAAAATCGAGGGTCTTTCTTTTGAATTGCTCGAACAAGCATTGATGCAAGCACGGGAGGGCCGCCTGCACATCCTTTCGAAAATGAACGAAACGATGGCAGAGCCTCGCTCCGACATGAAGCCTCACGCACCTCGTATCGTCGAGTTGATAATTGACAAGAGCTTCATCGGTGCAGTGATTGGGCCCGGCGGCAAAATCATCCAGGAAATTCAAAGCAGCACCGGCACGACCATCAACATCGAAGAAGTCGGTGACAAAGGCGTGGTCAACGTTGCCAGCCCGAACAAGGAAAGCATTGACGCTGCCGTGCGCCGCATCCGGGAAATCACTTTCACCCCCGAAGTCGGCGACATTTTCGATGCAATAGTGAAAACGGTGATGCCCTACGGCGTTTTCGTTGATTTCAGCGGAAAGAGCGGTTTGCTGCACGTGACTGAAATGTCGCATAGCCGCATCGAGCGGGTGGAAGACGTCTTCCAGGAAGGCGACCCGGTTAAGGTCAAACTGATTGGTTTGGACAAGAAAACCGGCAAATTCCGCCTGAGCCGTAAAGCCCTCATGCCTAGAGCAGACGGCACAATGCCGCCTGATGATTATGGCATGGATGATGATGAAGGTGGCGGCGGTGGCGGCTATCGTGGCGGCGGCGGCAGAGACCGTGACGGCGACCGCAGAGGTGGCGGTGGCGACCGCAGAGGCGGCGGCGGTGGAGGTGACCGTCGTGGCGGTGGCGGAGGTGGAGGTTTCCGCAGGTAAGCCACGCCAACTTGTTGAATTTTAAGTTTTTAGGAAAAAATAAAGCGGTCTGGAGTGCGAGCTTCAGACCGCTTTTTTTGTGGGCGGCGCCAGGCAAAATCTGGCAAGCAGGTTACTTTTTGCCGTTGCTATTGCTACCGTTTTGAGCAACATCTTTGTCTGATACATTATTTGCCAATTGCTTGCGAATAGCTTTCACTTCTTCCAAGGGAGTTTCACTCATCTCTGCTATTTGCTTATCAGTCCATTGTGGAAATTTTTGCAATAACTTATTAGCGAACCTTAGTGATTGCGCTTTTTTGCCTTTGAGAACAATCTGGTCATAAGTTGATAAAAAAGTAGCTGCTTCCATATCTGACAAATTTTCAGTGATTTTTTCCACGATGATTTCCTCTTTCATTTTGGAAACCATTGCAAAATAAACAAACAAACGGTCAATGTAAGTGCGCCCTTCCTCGGTTTTTAAAAAGGTCTCCTTCTGCTCAACTCCTTGAAAATCAATACCCTTCCACCCGTTTCACCAACGAAACCCCCCGCTCAAAATCATACAAAGTGATGCGCCGCAAATCATAATAAGCCAGCCAAAACGACTGCAAAGCACTCATGTAACTCCGCCGTGCGCCCTCCTTTTCCGAGATGGCGATGCCCAGGTCGGTCACGCCGATTTTACCGATGTAGTAGCGGTTGCGGGTCATTTCTTCCCGTTTTTGGGAAATTCCGTAGGCTCGCAATGCCAGCGCCGCCTGGTTGCGAACGAGGTCGAACTGCTTGACTTTCAGCAAGATTTCCTGCTCGAAATTGATGCGGTCTTGCTCCACGTTCATGATTTCAAACTCCCGGTTCGTCGTGGCGACCTCCAGTCGGGATTGGGCTTTGCCCCAATCTGCGATTGGAACAGACACACCGAGGTGCAATCTTTCATTGTGGTCGGGGTCTTGATAAACATCCTTGAGTTCTTCGGCGGTTTTTGACAAACTCACGAAGCCGCTCAGGTTCAATTGTAAGCCGCTGTTGGCTTTGGCTTGCGCCACCGCCTGGTCTGCTTCGGCGAGGCGACGTTGGAATGCGATGATTTCGCTGCGATTTTCTTTAGCAAGGCGGAGCGCCAGTTCGGCATCCACGGTGAAATTTGGGATAGCGGTGGGTGGCGCCAAGTCAAAATAGGTGGATTGCCGGATGCCCAAAAAATTGCGCAACCGCTCTGTCCCGGATTGCAAATCAAGCAATGCCTGTTGCACCGCAGCGTCCGAATTCATTGAACTCAACTCGATTTGCAGCAACTCCGTCTCCGCAACCCTGCCCACTTCGAAGCGGCCTTTCGATATGCCGAACAGCGTGTCGGCATTGGCTTTGTCCTGCCTGGCTGCCTGCAAATTGAGTTGTGAAATGAACACGTCGAAGAACAAATCTGCGGAATTCAAAGCCACCTCCTCCATCTGCTCTGCGTACTGCCGGGTAGCTTCCTGGTAGCGCAACGGCTCAATTTTTTTGTCCCATTTTAATTCATTGAAACCAAAAATCGGCTGGATAAACCCGAAGGAAATGGGCGTGGAAAAATAAGATTTAGTGTTTGGCGCTTTCGGCACGAGGATGTCCAGCCGTTCCAAACCTGTCCCAAGAAATACCGTTCCACCTGTCGCCACGATGCTTTGCCGGAGGTCTAAACCCACGCTGTTTCGGATGTAGGATTGTTGAACGAACGTGCTTGTGCCGCTTGGCAAAATGATTTGCCCGATGCTGCGATTCAAATCAGGCAGGTCGCCATTGAAACTGATGGCTGGTTTGAAATCGGCGAGCACGGATTTGTAAGACCAGAAGCGGTTTTTCATTCTCGTCTCGGCGAGCAAGGCTTCGGGAGCGTCGCTTTGCGCCAAGGCGACAATTTCCGGCAGGCTCAGTTGAACCGTGTCTGTCTGAGCATTTGAGACCAAAAAATGAATGGAGAAAGCGAGAAAAAGGGCAGGTTTCATAAAACGTGTTGAATTTGAAATGAGCCTTCCGAAACCCCTGAACAGGCAAGCGGGCGCCTTCGGCTCACGTTGATTTGTGTTGAAATTTCAAGGTTGAAACGAGGGTAGGGTAGCGTTCACCGGCGGCGGTTTGCCAAGATTTAACTTCACGTAATTTCCCGCAATGGGCGCTAAGTAGCAAAGGGCGCTAAGTCAAACTCAGCGCCCTTTGCTACTTAGCACCCTTTGCGGGAAATTGGCTCATTCCACCCGCAGGGCTTTTATCGGGTCTTCTTTCGCCGCCTTCTGCGCCGGAAACAACCCAAAAATCAATCCCACCGAAGCCGCCACGCCAAACGAAAGCAGCACCGACCAAAGCGAAACGATGGTCGGAATGTCCCAAGCCTTTTCAATCAATTTGGCGGAAGTGATTCCCAAAGCCACGCCCAGCAAACCGCCGAGCAGGCTGATGAAAATGGCTTCGAATAAAAATTGCAGCACGATGTCCCGCTGCGTTGCGCCAAGCGAGCGGCGGACGCCGATTTCTTTGATGCGCTCCAAAACGGAGGCGAGCATGATGTTCATAATTCCAATGCCGCCGACCAAAAGTGAGATGCCAGCGATGGCGGCGAGGACGTAATTCCAGGTATCCTGCGTTTTTTGCTGCGCTTCGAGCGCCAATTCCGGCACGTCCACCTCGAAATCGAGTAGGTCTTTGTGGCGTCGTTTGAGGACTTTGGCAATCACTTCGGAGGTGACAAACAGGTGGTTGGCATCTTCAATTTGCACCACGACCTTGTCGAGTTGGTGGTAATTTTCATCCTCCACATCCCCATCGTCCCAATTGTCCTGCTTGATGTCGCTGGCAGTCACCCGTGCCCGGTTGTTGATGCGCAGCAGCGCCGTGCTGACTGGCACGTACACGTCGGAATTGTAATCCCGGATGCCGAGGCTTTCCAGGTTTTGCTTGTTGGTCGAGCGTTTTTCGAGCACGCCGATGATTTTCATCCAGGCGGTGCCGCACTTTATCCATTGCCCCAGCGGGTCGGTTTCAGGGAAAAAGCGAGTGCGGACGGAATTGCCGATAATGCAGACCGGCTTGCCACCATCAATGTGTTTTTGGTGAAAAAAATCGCCCAGCGCCAGGTTCAGGTTGTTCAGCCGGAAGAAAGAATTGGTCACGCCGACACACTTGGCTTTTTGCGTTTTTCCGGAGGAGACCAGGTTGGTCGGCAGTACAATTTCGGGGCTGATTTCATCCACGTTGGGCAGCACGGTTTGAATGGCTCGCACGTCTTCCATCGTCAGCCCCGGCGACCAGGGGCGCTTGCCGTCTTCGTTTTGCCCGTTGCTACTGCTGCCTGTATTTGCTGTTTGTTCCTCGCCTTCGTCACCCTTCAGCACCACCGATTTTACGACGATGTTGTTGGTGCCGATGAGTTTCATCTGCTCCAAAATGCGCTGCTTCGCCCCGGTGCCTATGGCAAGCATGGCAATCACCGCACCCACGCCGAACACGATGCCGAGCGCCGTGAGCATGGCTCTGAGTTTGTTGGCGAAGACGCCCTCGATGGCGAGAAAGAAATTGAAAGTGGTGCGTTGCATGAAAATTCGAGCCGATTCCCGATAGCTGTCGGGAGACAGGTGGTTTTTTATATTTTCCGTTGAAAATTTTTCAACGGAAAATATCAAAAACCACCTGTCAGCTTTTGTGCTTTTGGATTATCCGAAAATGACCATTCCACCGCCACCTTCGCCACCCTTCGGCTGGTACTCTTCTTTCACTTGCTTCATTTTTTTAAGCGCCTCTTCCTGCCGCTTCTTCTTCTCCGCCTCAATTTTCTTTTTCACCTCTGCCTTGATTTTTGGGTCGAGCGGCACGAGCGGTAATTTGTCAGGGTCGTTGGGAAGGGTGAGCAAAACCTCGTCACCGTCTGCCAAACCATGCTCGACGATGACCTCGTCGTCGTTGCTTTCGCTGGTCAGCACTTCCTGCTTGACGGTTCTGCCTTTTTCCAGCTTGAAAACATAAGCAATGGAGTCGTTTTGCAGCGCTTCGATGGGAATGTGCAACACGTCGGGGAAAGTGTAAGTCAGGATTTCATTGCTCGTCGTCATGGCGGGACGGAGGATGGAATCCACCTCGTTGATTACCACCGTGACCTCGAAAACCTTCGAGTCGTACCCCCGCAATTGCTCGCCGACGTTGGCGACTTGAATCACCGTGCCGCCGTATTCCCGGTCGGAAAAGGCGTCCACTTTCACTTTCACGTCCTGCCCTTTTTGCACCTTGCTAATGTCAACCTCGTTGACGTAGGTTTTTGAAATCATGATACTCAGGTCTGGCAACTCGGCAACCACCGGATCCCAGGCATGAATCTGCGAGCCGGGACCCACCTTGCCGTCCCAATTTCGGGCGTAAATCACCATGCCGTCTTTCGGTGCATGAACGGTGAATTTATCGGCGATTGCCTGCAAATTCTGTCGTTTCAAATCTTGCTGGGAAAGCGAGGCGAGAATTTCGGAGATTTTCGCTTTCGATTTGGTTTGCGTCAGCTCGTATCTTTTTTCCAATTGCTTGAAGTCACGCTCCGATTTTTCCAGGTCAATTTCAGCCTGTTGAATCACCATTCTCGGCTCATACTTGCTTTGCTCCACCTGCAATTTTTTCTCCTCCATCGAGAATTTAAGGTTAATCAGGTCGTCCCGAATGCCTCGCAATTCGATGGCGGTGTCAATTTTCGCCTGCTCCAATTGCGTCTGGATTTTATCAATCTCGTTCTGCACCTCTTTGAGTTTGGTCTCCAATTCGGTGCGGTCGAGCGAGGCAACGTAGTCTCCAGCCTTCACGACTGTGCCTTCTGGAACCATGTCGGAGATGGTCGCCTGCCAGATTTGGACAGAGCGCATCCCGTCGGGACCTTTGATTTGCTGCGAATTTTTGGCTTTCAACTCGCCGGTGGCAGCCACATAGATTTTGAATTCACCTTTTTGGGCTTTGGCAGTCAGCGATTTGGCTTGTTCTTTTCCGCCGTCGGAAGAGCTTCCACGCAGGTAGAAATAAGCCCCGGCGCCAAACGCCAAGACCAAAAGGGCAGGTAGCAAGTATTTTTTGATAGGCATGACGATAGATTTTAAGTCAAAAGTAAAAAGGCAAAAGGCAAAAGTGGGAGACGCTGAAATTCAGCAAGGGGCATTGCCAATTTTTGCTTTTGACTATTGGAATGGTCGGAGAAAGACAGCGCAGGCGAGAATTCGGTTGCCTCTATTTCAAATCGAAACCTGCGGAGAAGGAACGCCAGAATTGCTGATTGTTAATTGTTGTTGAGACGTCCCAACAACAATTAACAATCAACAATTAACAATCAAGCTTGAGCAGTGGGCGTGTTGAACTTCATGTGCGGAAAGTGCGGGAAATCCGGTTCGGAAATCATCCCGAATTGCGCCTCGTATTTTTTCACGTTGTCCGCCAAAGCCATCATCAGTCGCTTCGCATGTTGCGGCGTCAGGATGATGCGGGATTTTACCTTTGCCTTCGGCACGTTGGGAACCATCAGCACGTAGTCAATCACGAACTCGGATTGGTTGTGGGTAATGATGGCGAGGTTGGAATATTGCCCTTCGGCAATGTTTTCGGGAAGCTCGATATTCAGTTGTTGACCTTGCTGTGGTTGCATTTTTTTGTCAGCCATGAGTTTGATGAGTTAATGTGGATTTTCAAAAGTGCGGCAATATCGAAAGGATTTCGGATTTCAACGTTTGACAAACATGGGGCATGTTTGTCTCGTACTAAATTGCTATTGCATGAAGCTTATTCTGTTTTTCACTTTTTGCGTCAGTTTCACCACTGCATTTTGTCAGACCTTGACGCCGGAACAAAAAGCGGCAAGAAACAACCTCCGGGATGCGCTGAAAATGCAACTCCCGCTGACTTTTCCTGAAAAGAAGGGCAACCGGGAATTCAAAAAATCCTACTCCACCGATGCCTCTTGGGACGCTGCCAGCCAGGATTTTATCTGGGAATTGCCTGAAAAACTGCACGATACAAACACGGATACGCTCGTTGGGGGCGGGAAATATTACCTGCCGACTGGTGCAGTTGATGGCGCTGGCATCTCCAAAGTTTTCAATGCCGATTCCACCCGGTTGAGCATTTTAATAAAGGTGAAACTGCCTGCAAGTTTCACTTTCCGAACCTACGGCAATGAGCCGGACAAATCGCTCCAGGCAGTTGAATTGGGAACTTGGGACAGGCGGCAGGAAAAGACGGTGGACAGGGCGATTGGCTACATGAAGGAGTTTTTGAAGCAATTGGGGCACTAGTCATTCAGTCATTCCGAATGCCCAGAAATGTCATCTGAAAAAAAAAATTCATTTTTTTCAGATGACATTTCTAAGCCACCGCCTTGACTGTCAATTATTTGAAAACGAGTGGCTTCAAAATTATCCTGCTATTTTCGTCCATGACTTCCAACCAAAACAAACCCGGCAGCAAGTTTTTCCTGAAAAATAAAACCTGCTCACTTGCTTCCACCGACATCGCTTCCAGCAAAATTTCAATAGTCTGACCTTGCCCATTCAAAATTTTCAGGGTGAATTTACCCGGTTCTTCTGTTTTCAGCCGGACGGAAAAATCGCCCTGCGAAGGGTTGGGAAAACAAGTGAAATCAAAGCCGCCTGCCTCTTCCGCAATGGCATTAATCACAACAGTATCAACAGGTTCGACAGGTTTTCTTTGAAAAAAGAATGGCGTCCCGGTCAACGCCACCGCACTTGCGAGCGCCTGCCCGGTGTTTTGCGTCGCTGAAAAATTCCAAGCCCACTGCCACAAAGTATCCAACCCGAAAGCAGGTGGAAAAGCAAAAGTTGCGCTCGCCGCCTCCGACAAGTCTTCCGAAGTTTCTACCCAAAGCACGAAAGTCGTGTCCGCCTGGCTGGTGAAAGCAGCTCCGTTGATTTCGGCGGGCAAGGCAAGTGCCGTCGTCAGCGGTGCATCGAATTTTTTCCCGGTGAAAAAATCAACTGCCGTTTTCCAGGCGATGGCGGCGTCGTTCAATTCGTAGTTTGGATAGGTGAATTCAGACAGGTTTTTGAATAAGCCCATGAGCAAGAATTCATTCCAGGCGCTCGCTTCGCTGCTCAGGTCGGCGATGTTGAAAATGTGCAATTGCTTGAAATCCAGGCGGTGAGCTTCGACGAGGGCTTTCAAAAGGTAGTTCACCTGTGCTTCGTCGGAGCCGATATAGACATTGAAAGTCTTGCGTGGAATGTTCGTTTCGGAAAGTGTCCAGAGCTTTTTTGGATAAGTCGAACCATCGTAGCCGTGATTTTCAAGCACCTCCGCCAAGTCGTTTCGCCGCTTGACCATGCCTTCCAACCCCCGGTCGGAGTGCCGGTGAAAAAATAACCCGCCGCCCGGCGGAAATTCCCACATGCTGCCGTCGAGGTGCGGGTAGCTATGAAAACTCAGCACGTCAAAATAAGCGCCGCCGCCGAGCGGAAATTCTGCCGTCGGGCTGCCGTCCGCCGGGTTGTCCGTGTTTCGCAAAATGGCGTCGAGAAATGCCGGGTTGCCGATGCCACCGGTGCAGACGTAGGCAGTAGAATCAACGGTTTTGATGACTTCCCAGGCAACCCGCAGCAGCCGCACATAGTGAAAAACAGGCGCACGAGTCGCCAAATCGCAAGGTGAAGGGTTGTTTTCCCACCAATTTCCCGGCGCACCGGGTGGTGCAAAGGCGGCGGCAGTGTTCAAAGTGAAATCCGGCTCGTTCCAGATTTCCCAAAACCGGACTTGGTTTTTGTACGTGCTGACGGTTTTGAAAATATAGAGCGCAAAATAATTCTGGTCATTCACAGGCGTCCCGTTTGCGCCGCCGTCCCAGATGGGCAGGTACAAATTCGCAAAAAGCTCCGAGGGAAAAGTATCGCAAAAAGCAGCCGTTTCCCGGTGCGCTGCCGACGGGTAGCCGATGAACACAAGGTGGTCAGTTGCGTTGAGCGATTGAAAATGTTGGTATTCCGGCAAGCGGATTTGGTAGCCCCACGTCTCCAAAAAATGCTCCGGCAACGAGCCTCGAAAAGCATTCATGCCAACGCCCGGTAGCGAAGCATTGCCAACGGAAATGTTGGCGACCTGCTGATTTGACCAGGGCGGGTAGTTTCCCAAGTTTGCGCCGTAACGAAATGGCTGGTCGTAAGGATTCACGTAGTTGTTCGCAGTAAAATTGGGCTGCGAGTGAGCGGCGAGGCTGCCGCAAAACAGCAGCAGGCAAGACAAGTGCTTGTTCATTTTGCAAAAAATTGCGGGGGGAAGTCTTGAATTGAAATGTGTTGCGGAGCGAGTGAGTGCCTCAAAAGTAAGCCTTCGGTTCAAATCGGCTGGCAAGGAAATTTTCAGGCGGTTTTGGAAAATCGAAACAAAAGCCTTTTTCTTTGCGCCCTGTAAGTCGGCTGCTTTGCATTTATTTTGAAAACGGGATTAAACTAAGGTTAAGACCGACAAAAATTAATCTCGCTCAGACAATCATCCTAACTTGGCGTTGTCTTTGCAAAATAGCTCAACTGAGACTCTTCACTTTCATCAATTTTCCAATCAATTAAATTTTAGTCTATCGGCGTAAATCTTCTACACTAAATCAGGTTCTCGATTTTCTCACAACTAAAAAAGATTTAGTTATGCAAGTTACGCTGCTTAATGACCATGAACTCATTGCTCATTACCTCGATGGCAATGAGAGAGCATTCCAGGAATTGCTCAACCGCTACCAGCAGAAGATTTACACGTCCATTTACCTTTTCGTGAAGGACGACAATCTCGCTCAGGACATTTTCCAGGAAGTTTTCATCAAGATTATCAACACCTTGCGTTCGGGGAAGTACAACCACGAGGGCAAGTTCGGTCAGTGGGCGCTGCGCATTTCCTACAACCTGTGCGTGGACTATTTCCGCCGGGGCAAGCGCCGCCCGCACGTTCACAACAACGATTCGTTCGACATCTTCGACATCCTGCACTCCAAGGAGGACAACGCCGAACAAATTATCATGCGCAGCCAAACCCACCAGCGCATCCGCAACCTGGTGGACGCCCTGCCGCCCGAACAACGCGAAGTCGTTATCCTTCGCCACTACGCTGACATGAGTTTCAAAGAAATTGCAGCCCTGACACGGGTGAGCATCAACACGGCGCTCGGTCGGATGCGGTATGCGCTCATCAACATTCGGAAGATGGTGGAGCACAAGGAGTTGGTGTTGCAATGAGGATGAAGTAAAAAGTAAAAAGGCTAAAGGCTGGGACGTTGAGAATCAGCACGTTGAGCCAGGTTTTAGCGACTTAACCTTTGTCTTTTCGGTCAATAAAAAGGCGCACTCAAACTGCCTCGGTTTGGGTGCGCCTTTCTTTTTGGGATACCGCAAAAGGCAATTGGTGGCATGTCTCCCACTTTTTACTTTTCACTTTTTACTTTTTACTTCGACTTTCGCCCCGACAACAAAAAACCACCCGCAAGCGTAAAAGCAAAGCTGATTTTCAACCCGGCTGACCCAAATTCAAAATCTGAGATGCAATTTTTATTTCCGTCTTTTCTGTTCGCAATGGCTGCCATTGCCATTCCCATCATCATTCACCTGTTTTATTTCCGGCGCTTCAAAAAGGTCTATTTCACCAACGTCCGCTTTCTGCGGGAAGTGAAAGAAGAGACCAGCGCCCGGCAGAAATTGCGCAACCTGCTTGTGTTGCTGATGCGTTGCCTGGCGGTGATTTTTCTGGTTTTGGCGTTCGCCCAGCCCTTCATTCCGCAAGATGTCGAAGTGAAAAAAGGTGAAAATGCAGTGAGCGTTTTTGTGGACAACTCATTCAGCATGAGCGCCTTGAGCGAGGAAGCGCCGCTGCTCGAAAAAGCCAAACAGCGGGCAAAACAAATCATCAGCGCCTACGCCGTCGAGGACAGGTTTCAGGTTTTGACCAACGATTTTGAAGGACGGCACCAACGTTTGGTGAGCAAGGATGAAGCCCTGGCGTTGGTAGATGAAATCAAGGCTTCGCCTGCCGTTCGAGAGGTTTCTAAAATTTTGACCCGGCAGCAACAGGCGCTCGGCAGCGGCATGGGTACGAACAAAATCGCCTACCTCATCTCTGATTTTCAGCAAAACATCGCCGACCTGGAAAATTTCAAGGATACCCTTTTGACCGTCAATTTGGTGCCGTTGCAAGCCGTCCAGGAGCGAAACGTGAGCATTGACAGCGCCTGGTTCGAAGCGCCGGTGCAGATGGTCAGCCAACCTAACCCGCTGGTTGTCAAGGTGAAAAACTGGAGCGACGAGGATGCCGAAAACGTGCGCCTCTCCGTCACCTACGGCGGCGAAACCAAACCTGTCGGCGAATTGAACATCCCCGCCAACGAGAGCGTGATTGACACGGTCAACATCGGCATTCAAACCACCGGCTGGCACGAAGCAGAATTGGCAGTCACCGACTACCCGGTGCAGTTCGATGACCGTTATGTTTTTGCTTACAATGTTGCAGAGGTTATCAATGTGCTGGTCGTCAACGAGTTGTCGCCCGACCCGTATCTCGAAGCTGCGTTTCGGGGCATCCCGTCTTTCAGGGTTACCAATCAATTGAGCCGCAATTTGGACTACTCCCGGTTTCCGAATTACCAGCTTATCATTTGCAACGGCGTCGTTTCCATCTCGTCAGGTATGGCGTCCGAGTTGAAAAATTACGTGCAAAACGGCGGCAACCTAGTCGTTTTTCCGCCGCAAAATGCCAACCTGGGCAGCTACAAAAGTTTCCTCGAAAGCTTCCCGGCGAATGAATTGCAAGCTTTTGAAGCGGCAGAGCGCAGCGTCAGCGACATCAACACGGAGGAATTTGTATTCCGGGACGTCTTTGAAAATCGCAGCGCCAACCTCAAACTACCTGCCACCAAAGGCAATTTCAAGCTGACCACCTTCGGCAGCCGGGGCGAGGAGCGCCTGCTGACTTACCGGGACGGCACGACGTTTTTGGGCAAATACAAAACCGGGCAAGGCATCCTCTATCTCTGCGTCGCACCGCTCGACCCGCAGTTCAACAACCTGGTGCGCAGCGGCGAAATTTTCATCCCGATGCTTTACAAAATGGCAATCTCCAGCGCCCGCAATCGCCCGATTTCCTATACCATCGGCAGGGACGAAACCATCGAAGCGGATAACCTGGTGCGTGGTGGCGAAAGCGTTTACAAGCTGAGAGGCGACCAAGAGGAGTTCATTCCGCAGCAAAGAATCACAGGCTCGAAGGTGTTTTTGACAGTGAAAAATCAAATCCTCGACGCCGGTTTTTACGACCTGTTTTTGATGCCGGACACCATTTTGACAAAATTTGCCTTCAACTACGACCGCCGGGAAAGCAACCTCGCCTACCTGAACGCTGACCAATTGGAAGAAAAAGCCGGAAAAAACATGAGCGTGTTAACCGGCAGCGCTGCCGCCAATTTTGAAGAAGTTGTCAGCGATAGGAGCAAGGGGGTGGTGCTTTGGAAATGGTGCGTGATTTTGGCGCTGCTGGCGTTGGCGGTGGAGGTGTTGTTGTTGCGGTTTTGGAAGGTTTGAAAAAGGGGTAATTTTAGGTTTTGAAACGAAAAAACTTCTTTGAGATGGCTTTAGACAAAATACACTATGACGTTCGGAAAGCCCTGGAAAAATTAGGCTGGAAAATAACAGACGACCCTTTGGAGGTCTTTTCGATTGACACCTATCTGAAAATTGACCTGGGAGTTGAAAGAGTAATCGCAGCGGAACGAAATGGCAATCGCATTGCCATTGAAATCAAATCGCTGGCTGGAGCTTCCATTTTATATTCCTTTTACGAAGCCTTCGGTCAATATGTGTTTTACCGGGATGCACTTCAAGATGAAGGATATGAGTGGGAAATTTTCCTGGCAACTTCGCACCATGCCTATTTGAGATTAACTTTGAACAAGTTCCTGATGAAGCGAATTGCCCAATATGGCATCAAACTTCTTATCGTTGACATTGACGACCAAATCATAGTAGAATGGAAAAAGTAGAAAAATACCGGCGCATAATCAAAACGGAGCTCGATCGTCAAATAGAGCATAAAAGCTCCATTCAACCGGGCATCCAAAAGAAGCTTATCATTAGTCCGGACGGGCTGGATTTCATCTTTTTGGTTTTTGGTTGGCATAATAAGTCCTACCAACATTTCATCGCCTATCGTGTCGAGTTGAAGGACGGCAAAGTCTGGGTACATGAAGACCGCACCGACTCTCCTATTGCTGACCGCCTCACTGAACTCGGCATTCCTGCTTCTGACATTATCTGTACCTATCTCGAACCGAAATATCAAGAACAAGAACTGGCGATGGCTTAATGAGCCATCTTTTTCAAATCACTTATCAGACACCTTTGGGGGTGTCCGATAAGTGATTCCATTTTTCCCCACCGCTCTTTCCTCAGCTTTTCCCTACTTTCACCTGCGTTTCCACTCACTTCCACCCGGAACTTCCTTTTCCAATTTTTCAACCTTGAGCCATGCTTAACTTCTACATGAAAAAAATTCTCCCGGCAGCCTGGTGCATCACCTGCCTGCCCTTCCTTTCCTTTTCGCAAAATGGCACATCCGGCGGCATTTTCGACCTGCTCGCCAGCAAAAACGAGCCGGAAATCACCATCCGCACGGATATGGACAGCCTATTTGCCAAGAAAAAAACGAACGAGTACATCGCCGGAACGATGGAAATCCAGCAAGGAAAAAAAGAGCCGCCGCTCCTGCTGCCCGTGAAAATCAAGAGCCGGGGCAAGTTCCGCCGCATGAAATGCGACTTTCCGCCGCTCAAGCTCAAGTTCAAAAAAGACGACCTGGAAAAGCTGGGATTGAACAAGTACAACGAGCTAAAACTCGTCACCCATTGCTTAGACGACAAAAACACCAGCCGGGATTTGATTTTGCGGGAGCACCTGATTTACAAGCTGTACAACGAGTTGACGCCGTTCAGTTTTCGGGCACACTTCATCAAAGTCGAATATGAATGCACCCGAAAAAAGTCCAAACTAAAGCGCAACGGAATCCTGCTCGAAGACCCGCAAGACCTTGCGCAACGGCTCGAAGGCAAACTCGTCCAGCGCATGGGCATCGCCGATGATTCGCTCCACGCCATGCAGGAAAAAATCAATTCCTTGTTTCAATTCATGGTCAGCAACACCGATTGGAGCTATCGGCTGAACCGAAATATTGAATTTTTGCTGACGCCCGACGGCAAGTTCGTGCCGGTGCCTTATGATTTCGATTTCTCTGGCGTGGTGCTTGCGCCCTATTCGAGAGCGGATAACAGGCTGGGGCAAAAAAACGTACGAGACAGAGTTTACATTGGCAATTCAAAATCAGCGGAGGAACTCAAACCCGCTATCAGCTACTTTTTGACGAAAAAGGAAAAACTGCTCAAAATGGTGGGCGACTATGACCAGCTTTCACCTGAATCAAGGAAGGATATTTTGGCATACTTGGAAAGCTTTTTCGTGATTTTGCAAAGCGAGGAGCAGGTGCAGAAAATCATGTTTGCGAAAAAAGAATGACCCGGAAAGTAAAGTGCAGTTAGCACTCAAAGTGCTAACTGCACTGTCGCCAGCTTCGAATTTATTCCGCCCAAAAGCCGCCGGGAATGATGCCTGCCGGAATTGTCTTTTTCTCAACTCCCTGCAAATCAAAGGCTTTGACTTCGCCGGAAGAGTTAAAATCTTTTGCATCGCCTGCCAGTAACCAGTCTGAAACGGAATCATAGCCAAGCGAATAGAAAAATCCAGACGCAAGCGCAGCCGGACTCAAAGCAGTCTGCGAAATTTCAAACTCGACAATTGACCCGCCGAATGCACCGTCCAAGTAAAAAAGGCGGTCGCCAGTGCTTGGCTCCATCAAAAGATGGATGCCGCCGCCTGCCAATTCCAAAGCAAAGACTGGAGCATCGTTCTCAATTCTAACCAGCTTGCCCGGCGTGTTCAGGTTGGGGTCTGTCCAATCCGAGTACCCTCTGCCGATGACCCAAATCGCTCCATTTTTATCCACCTGCAAACTATGCGGGTTGTCGCCGACGACAATTTTTTTCGTGACGGTTTCCGTGCCCAAGTCAAAAACGGCAACCGTGGAATCCCTGCCCAAGCCGCCGCTGTTGGCGATGTAAACCAGGTCGCCCACTTGTTTCATAAACTCAGCGCCGCTGCCGGTCGGGACGGTTTTTTCAACGGTCAAATTCTTCAAGTTAATCACTGCCACGCTGCCCGTCAAGCCGTCTGCGCCCCACTGAGAAACCAAGGCTTTTTGATTTGAAATCGGCAAGAAATACCTCGGCAGCGCAAGCCCGGTGATTTCGCCTTTCTTCTCAAAATTGTCTGCGTCAACGACCACGATTTTGTTGGCATTGTTGACCACGAGATAGGCTTTGCCGTCGTGAATAGTCATGGATTGCAGGATGTTGCCGAGTTGCTCACCGCAGTTTTCCAGTTCAAAAATCTCGTGAAACGTGGTGTCGTTCGCTCGGTCGAAGAAGCTGACCGTGCCCGTGCCGGTGGAAAATGCGCCTTCATTGACCACAAAAATGCCCGATGAATAGCGGTTGCCAGAGTCTTTGCAAGGGTCTTCCTCTTTTTCGCAGGCAGAAAATTGAACAGTTGCGGCAAGCGCCAGCAAGTAAAATGCGAGGCTGGAAACCCAGCGATGGGTGACTTTCATTTGTTTGAAATTTTATGATTGAAGAAAACGGCAGGCAAGCCAGGCAGCTAAATGCGGAAAAACGGGAGAGGCTTTGCGTCAAGCGCAGAAGGTTTGAAGACCTTGTGCCTCGCCAGCCTTTTCGCCGAAAGCTGCGAAGAATAGCCTGCCCGAATTAGCAGTGCCTGGCTTTGGCAGGTCTTCTGACTCGCTCCTGATTTTGCCGCCTTCCCATCCCAATTGCTTGAGGCAGTGGCATTTAGCAAAGTCATTTTCGGAACTTACAGCTGCGGGAACAGTCCAGGTCTCTCACCTGATTCCCTTTTCATCCGCCGGGGCGGAACCAAAGCCGGGGCGAAAGTAATCCGATTTCGGAGTTGGGATTTCGGATTTCGGATTTGAGCGGTGCGGCAAATCCGAAATCCCAAATCCGAAATGGTTTTCCAACTTTGCCCACTTGAAAAAAATGCAACATGAAAGTACTTGTTACCTGCCCGCCGATGCTGCGGCAAATCGAAGAATTCCGTGCTGAGTTTGAGGAAAAGGGCATCCAATTGGTCACGCCGCCCGTCGTGCAGACCCTTTCCGAAGAAGAACTCATCGAGTTGCTGCCGCAAATGGACGGCTGGATAATTGGCGACGACCCTGCCACGGAGCGGGTTTTTGCCGCTGGCAAAAAAGGCAAGCTGAGAGCCGCCGTCAAATGGGGCGTAGGCGTGGACAACGTGAATTTTGAGGCTTGCCACAAATTGGGAATCCCAGTCAGCAACACCCCGCTCATGTTTGGAGAGGAAGTCGGCACGCTGGCGGTGCATTACCTCATCGGTTTGGCGAGGCAAACTTTTCTGATTGACCGGGGGGTGCGGGACGGAAAATGGCTCAAACCTTCGGGCATTTCGCTGGCAGGCCGGACGGTGGCGCTCATCGGCTTCGGCGACATTGGGAAGGCGGCGGCGGAAAAGCTGTTCGCATTCCACCTATATATTAATGTGTACGACCCGTTCGCCGTCAAAAGCTCGGAAGACAAGAACCGCTATCAATTTCTCAATTTCCCGGAAAAACTGGAAGACGCTGATTTTGTGGTGGTTACCTGTTCGCTCACGCCGCAGACCCGGCATCTCATCAATGAATTTTCCATTTCCAAAATGATGGACGGGGTGCGCATTATCAATGTCTCTCGTGGCGGTATTATTGATGAAATGGCACTGGTGGCAGGTTTGAAATCGGGCAAGGTTCACTCCGCCGCCCTTGACGTTTTCGAGCAGGAGCCACTGCCTGCCGATTCGGAACTGCGCCAATTCGAGCGTTGCATTTTTGGCACTCACAACGGCTCAAACACGGTGGACGCCGTGCGCCGGGCGAGCAAAGAGGCGATGCGGAAGCTGTTTGATTTCCTCGGCGTCGGGCAAACTATTGAAGCATGAAAAAGAACGTTTTCATCACCGGCGTCCTGGGCGGCATCGGCTCGGCGCTCGCAAAAACCTTTCGCTCAGACGATTACTACGTTTACGGCGTGGACATGCGGGAGGATTTTTATGGCAATTGCGACCGCTTCATCCGCTTCGACCTCCATGAATTTGTCAGGGACGCTGGCTACCGCATCAAGTTCACGCAGATTTTTGAGGAGCTGATTCCAAAATTGGACGTGCTCATCAACAACGCTGCCGTCCAGCGCCTCGACCGCCTCGCCAACATCAAACTGGAAGACTGGCAGGAAACTTTGAACGTGAACCTGACGGGGCCCATGCTTCTGAGCAAGCTGTTCCTTGCCCGCCTCGAAAAAAGCCAGGGTTGCATCATCAACATCGCCAGTATTCACCAACAATTGACAAAACCAGCTTTCGTGAGCTACGCCACTTCAAAAAGTGCCCTCGTCGGCTTGACAAAAGCAATGGCGGTGGATTTGGAAGGCAAGGTTCGGGTGAATGCCATCAGCCCGGCAGCCATCGAGACGGAGATGCTGCGGGCAGGTTTCGAGCATGACGAGGCAGCGAT
Organism: uncultured Saprospiraceae bacterium; assembly: GCA_964533005.1. Classification (GTDB taxonomy): domain Bacteria; phylum Bacteroidota; class Bacteroidia; order Chitinophagales; family Saprospiraceae; genus UBA6168. The sequence goes on along the minus strand of CAZHLB010000032.1, from coordinate 242 downwards.
TGACGAGTTGCGAAAAATCCATCCGGTGCAGCGCATAGGCTACCCGGACGAGGTGGCGAAGCTGGCTTTGTTTCTCGCTTCGGAAAATCTCGGCTTCATTCACGGGGCAAACTTGACGCTGGATGGTGGGATTAGTTCTGTTTTGAAAGACCTATAGGATTTTCGGAGAGAGGTGATTTTTTGAAAGAATTTTTTGGGATGTTTCATTTGTCGGTTGACAAAGAGGTTCTCCTAAAAAAGTG
>CAZHLB010000031.1:0-19614 GCA_964533005.1 uncultured Saprospiraceae bacterium | reverse complement strand
TTTTCACGGATTTTTCTTTTGTCATGTAGAAAATCCGTGAAAATCCGCCCAATCCGTGTCATCCGCGTTCCCATCCTCCCCGCGTCGCAGTTTGCACCACGATTCTTCACAAAAACTCACCGCTCTCCGAAAGGACTATTCAATCAAAGGCATCTCTGCCAGTTTGCCATTTTTCTGCTCGACAAGCAGGGTGCCTTGCACGTATTTTTCATTGTGCTGCGTGGCATCCAAGCCAATCTCCTCCTCATGGCTGCTCACCCGAATCGGCTCGATGAAGTTTATCAGCTTGAAAATCAGGAAAGAAACGACGCCGCTGTAAATGGCGGCGATGGCAAGCCCTTTCAGTTGGGTGAAGAAAAAGCCCACGCCGCCGTAAATCAAGCCATCCGCACCTGCGGCGTTCACGGCTTTGCTGGCGAAAACGCCGGTGAGCATCATGCCCACGATGCCGCCGATGCCGTGGCACGGGAACACGTCGAGCGTGTCGTCGAGGCGGGATTTTGATTTGAAATAAACGGCGACGTTGGAGACGATGGCTGCAACAACGCCGATGAAAATGCTCTGCGGAACCGGCACGAAACCAGCCCCCGGCGTGATGGCAACTAAGCCCACGACAGCGCCGATGCAGAAGCCCAGCACCGAAGGTTTTTTCCCACGCAAAACATCGAAAAACATCCACGACAGACCGGCGGCAGCCGCTGCCGTGTTGGTCGTTGCGAAGGCGGAAACGGACAGGGCATTTGCGCCCAGCGCAGAACCTGCATTGAATCCGAACCAGCCAAACCAAAGCAAACCCGTGCCGATGAGCACGTAGGGAATGTTCGCTGGCGGAATCTCCTGCTGCTCCAGGTGGGAGAGGCGGCGCTTGAGCGCAAGCGCACCAACCAATGCGGCGCAGCCCGCTGAAATGTGAACCACCGTGCCACCCGCAAAATCAAGCACACCCATTTTGAACAGGAAGCCGTCGGGATGCCAAGTCCAGTGCGCCAGCGGTGCATAAACCAGCAAGCTGAAAAGCCCGATGAATAAAATGTAGGAAGTGAACCGGATGCGTTCGGCGACCGCTCCAACGACCAGACCCGGCGTGATGATGGCAAACATCAGTTGAAAAAAGGCGAACAAAGCCAGCGGGATGGTCGGCGCAAGACTCCAGGGTTCGCCCGAATTGACGCCGCTGAAAAACAGGAACGTCGTCGGGTCGCCAATGAAGCCGCCGATGCTTTCGCCAAAAGCGAGGCTAAAGCCAATCACAATCCAAAGCACCCCGACAATCCCGGCAGCCGCTATGCTTTTAATCATGGTGGAAATCACGTTTTTGCGATGCACCATGCCTCCATAGAAAAATGCCAGACCCGGCGTCATCAAAAAGACGAGGGCGGTGGCGACGAGCACCCAGGCGATGTCGGCGGGGCTGTATTTGCCGCCGTCGTCGAAGTTCGGAAGCGAAGGGATGAAGATGGAGGCAACCGCCATGGCTGCCAGCAACAGAAAGGGAACTACTTGTTTCAGCGTCATTTTTTTCATTGCTACACTTTTTATTGTTGATAAAAATCGCCCCTTCCGTTTCGACCACTTGAAACGGGGAGGCTCTTGAAGTCCAGTCTTTTTATTTGGCATTTACTGACTCGGGCAGCGAGTGTGTGAAGCAGATTTCACTTTCGAAAGAGAAGAATGAGCGGCAATTATTTGGTAGGAACGATTGCAAAAATAGGCGTTGAAAAGGCTTGCGCCAGACCGCCCGGTTTCAGTCGAAGGCAAAAAGAGGGGAGACGGGGGTTTAGCTTCCCGAAAATGCGAGTTGGCTAAACCATCTTTTCCGCCTTTCCAAAAACGCAGAATTATGTTTTGGATAAAAAATGGCTTTTCTGGAAAAAGCCGTTGCGAAGGAAAGCGTGGATGTTGCCAATTGAAATTCTTACAAGGTCTAATTCAAGACACGGCGAGCGCCGGTTTCTTTTCATTCAAGCCGAGGCGTTCCTTGGCGAGTTGGAGCATCCATTGGCGGACTTGCTCGGGCGACATAGCAACAACTTCTTCGTAAGGAAGAACAATTCGATAGTATTTCCAGCCCTTGCTCGACCAAGACTCATTAGCCCTCCAGTTATCTTTGGTGCAGGCGAAGATGATACCGATATTTTCATTCAAGCCGCTGAAGTAATCTCTGACAAAATCATCATCCAGTTTACTCAGCAAGTCTGGTTCTACAATTCTGGCTGTCTTTACCATGACGTTCAAAATTTAAACGAAGGTACTTAATCTCTCCTCAAATTGCCAGGCGGTCTTGCCAGCCGCTGGGCAGGTGGCCGGGCTAAATTTTCGGGCAAAAGCGGGTAACGATTTATTTTTCGCCTCTCCTCCAATTCGCAAGCGGGACGGTTGCCCCTGAACTCCGGGAGGTAATCCAAATCGCTGGTGATTAAGAAATTTTCACTGTATCTGCCTTTCTGCCCTTTTTTGGTAACACCATAGCGATAAACCTCGCCAGCTTTCAGATAAGCCGTTTTACTTGGACAATGCGGGCAGGGATAAAATTTGCTTTGCTTGGCTATCAAAGCATACTGCTCCGCCCCTTCCATTTCCGCCGAGTCCCTTTCAAACTGCCGTTGATGCTTTTTTGAAAGTTGCGGCTCGCCGCCGACCCACTCCACCACTTTGTCAAAAGTCAGTGCAGCGAGCAAAACCAGAGCGGCAGCAAGCCACCAGCTTGGAAATCCCTTGCCTTTTTGCTTCGGAGGTTCCGCCGGTTTCGGTTCAAAAATAAGTTCATCAGGTGAAGCGCCCATGTCCTTCGGATTTTGGTTGAAATGTAAGCTACGGCAATTGACAATTTTGAATCACCGCCTCAAAAACACCCCCCAACACCACCTCAAACCCCGCCAGCAACTCGATGGACTGACCCGCTTTGAACACCACCTGACCCGGCGGCGGCGCAACCGTTCCCGCCGAAGTGACGGCGACCAAAGCCCAATAAACCCCGGCAGCGATTTGGTTATTCTGCCCGCTGCCATTCACCGTCAGGTTTTCCCCGTCGCATTGCGGCTGAAATTCAAAAGCCCCGATGTCGAAGCCTGCTGCCATCGGGCGGAGGTTTTCGTCGAGGTCAATCAAAGGCGCTTGCTCGGAAGACCCGGCGTCCACGAATGCCACCGTATCGTTCCGGGGATGGAAGTCAAGATTTTGCACATCCACAAACAAGGAATCGTAGTTCGACGTGTCCGTGAAATTGTGGTCAACGGTGATGCTGCCAGCGCCGCTGCCCGGTGTGCTGATGATGGGCGAGATGTTGTTGCGAATCAAATCATCGCTGCTGACGGCATTGAAAGGCGGGTAGTCGCCGATGAAAATATTGGCGGTCTCGGTGTTCAGCAAGTCGAGGTCAACCACCGTGTTGTTCACCACCCGGCTGTCTAACAGCCCCAGAAATGTGATGCCGTGATAAGAATCAACGGCAACGAGGTTGTTCTCGATGACCCAATCCACGTAGGGTCCCCCGAAACAGCCGATGCCTTCCAGCCCGCCCCGGAAGGGTTGGTTCGGGTCTTCAAAATTGATGATGACGTTGCCCCGCAGCGTCACCCGCTCGCGGGGAGCGCCGCCTTCCGACCACGATTGGAAGCCGTCGTTGTGGTCGGCGTTCACTTTGTACAGGTTCTTGAAAAGGTTGTACTCGAACAGCAAATCGTTGCCGTTTCCCCGCGAAGCGTCGCCGGTGAAATTGACGACCTGGTTGTGGGAAGCCGTGCCGTTGTTGCCCGATAGGACAATGCCGTAGTTCACATTTTCGCAGAGGTTGTTCGCTGCCTGCATGAAATCGCCTGCGAACCAGATGCAACTGCAAGCCAGCGTGTCCCACTGCTCCATCGTCCAGCCGGAAGCATCCGCAATGGAATACAAATGGCAATCCTCGATGATGACGTCCGCAGCGGGCCCATGCCAGCCATGCGACAGCGCCGAGAACATGTAATAATACCCATCCGGGTAAATCGCCGAAAACGTCAGCCCCTTGAAACGCCACTTGCCGACCGCCTGCAAATACGCCACTTTCAGCACCGGCAGATGACCCGGCTGCGGCATGATGGTGATGTAGTCCGCATTGAAACCGGCGATGTAATCCACGATGCCATGGTCGCCCGTGCGCAACATGAGCGTGTCGCCCGGCTTCACCGGAGCGCCCGGATTTTTTGGAACGAGGACGCTGACCGCCGGGTCGTAAGGCGTCGGCGAATAAACCTGCGTGTCGAAAGGGTCTGCCTCAAAAACCGCCTGGAGGGTGCTCCAGGGCTGGCTGAAACTGCCGTCGTTTGCCATGTTGCCGGTCAGCGGGTCGAGGTAAAAAATGGTTGCCGAGGCTTTGGCGAATGGCAGTGCGTGCAGGCAGATGGCGAGCAGGCATTTCACGAAGCTCGACCGGCGGAAAAGGAGGGAGGGAGTTTTTAGACGGTTCATAAAAGTGTGATTTGAAAGTGAAGCTCAAATTTGGCGAAAAGCTGACAGGTGGTTTTTAGATGTTGCCGTTGAAAAATTTTCAATTTTTCAACGGCAACATCCAACTAAATTGACCGCTCCGCAATTCTCGTCAACCCTCAATGTTTATGCCCCTTCTCGTAATGTTCCCGCAGCAAATCCCGCCCGAAATCGCCTGAAAACTCCCGCCAAACCGTGTGGATGTGGTTCGCATTGTTTTGCGTGTTGTCGTACTCGATGAGGAAGCTTTTTCCGTGAATTCGATAATAATGCCCCAGTCCCGGCTGCAAACCGCCCGCCCACGCAAAGTGCAGGTTTTCAAGTCCTTCCGCCTGAATCTTCGCCCATTTTTTGTCTGCAATATCTGGTTTCGCCCTACTCAAATAGACTTTGATGAGCATGTCCAGCATCTCCTGTTGCTCCGGTTCCATTGCCTCGTATGGCAAACCTTGTTTCGTTCCCAGGGCGGCGATTCGCTCCGCCCCGGTGACGATTTCGGGGAATGCTCGCTCGGAAATCACCGCCATTCGCAGTTGCGATTCATCGAGCGATTGGACGAGACGGCGAGCCAGGTCTTCTTCCTCCGGCAGGATGCGCTCGCCCTTTCGGTCGCCCATCGTTGCCGTGCCAGGATTTGCGCCCATGAAATTTGGCGTGACCGAAAGCCGGTCGCCGACGCTCGTGTAGTTCAGCGAAAGGTGATGCCCTTCGAAGCGCCAGCCCCAGGGTTTGTCAGCCGCCGGTTCGCCGAAAATGGCGAGGAAATAATGCTCCGGGTGGCGGAAGTCGTTGCCCCGTTCCCGCCCTTCGTGGTCGGAGACGACGTTTTCCCAAGCCATGATTCCGAGCGATTTGGCGAAGCCTTGCTGGCTCAATCCGGTTTGCACAAGGACGAGGCAGAGGCGGCGCTGCTCGGGGTTCATGTCTTTGAAAACCAAGCCTTTGCGGTCACGTGGGACGGTGAAGTGCCAGTTTGCCCGCTCGTCGCTGTCGAGTGGAAAAGTGGCCAGGGTTTTTTGTTCCGGGGAGAGGGAGGCGAGGAAGGCTTGGGCGGCGGCTAACATTTTTGGGTCGGCGGAATTGTCGAGACCAGTCAGCACTTGAAGTGCTGACTGGTCTTTGGGTTTGTCTTTTGCCTGCTGGCAACGGAAGGCAAAAAAGGCGGCGACGGCGGCAGCCGACAAAATGACAAGGAGAAGGAGTCTTACTTTCATGATTAAAGATTTAACGAAAGAACGAAATCGTTCCCGCAAGCGAAAACGGCGGTTCCGAGCTAAAGTACAATTCTCCACTCCAACGCTGAAAAAGAAAACGGCATTTTCGCTCAAATCATAAAAGCCAAATTCCCGGGTTCCCCACCCCGTTTTTTCCCGAAAAAACAACCACCTTTCCACCGAAAAAAACCGCCAGATGAACGACTCTTCGCAAATAACCTCCGCCATCCAAACTTTGGAAAACCAGCGCACCCTGCTCGGCGACCTTGCCGTGGACGCCGCCATCGGTGCGCTCCGGGCGCAACTTGCCAATCTCCCGGACGCCCTTTCTTCGGAACAAACTCTCCGTTTGGCAGGCGAGCGAAAATTAGTCACTGTCATGTTCGCCGACATTTCCGGCTTCACTTCCCTTTCCGAAAAGCACGACCCTGAAGTGGTTCGGGCGTTGATGAATGCCTGTTTCGACCAGCTTGTGCCAGTCATTCATGAATATGAAGGCACGGTGGACAAATTCATCGGCGACGAAATCATGGCGCTGTTCGGCGCTCCGAAAGCGCACGAACGACATGCCGAGCTTGCCTGCAATGCCGCCCTGGACTTGTTCGAGGCGCTCCGCAAATTCAACCGCAGCAACGCAACCAGCCTGGAACTTCACATCGGCATCAACACCGGTCTGGTCATCGCCGGGGGCATCGGTTCGCAGGGGCGGCAGGAATATTCCGTCATGGGCGATGCCGTCAACCTGGCGGCAAGGCTGAAAGATGCGGCGACGAAGGGCGAAATTTTCGTCGGCTCGGAAGTCAATTCGCTGACCAACCATTGTTTTGATTTTCATTCGTTGCCGCCGCTTCGCCTCAAAGGCAAAAATGAACTGGTGCGAACTTTCCGCCTGCAAGGCAGGAAAACGAACCCCGGCGCCGTGCGGGAAGGCGCTTTGCGCTCCGAATTGATTGGCAGGGAAACGGAACTGCGGGCGCTCACCACCCTGCTTTTCGACCTGAAAAAAGGCAAAGGCAGCCGCATCAGCATCATCGGAGAAGCCGGCATCGGCAAGAGCAGGCTCATGACGGAAATTCAAAACCTGCTCGGCAACGGCATGATTTGGGTGGAAGGGCGCTCCCTTTCACACTCCCGCCAACGGGCATACCGGCCTGCCGTCGAAATCATGAGCCGCCTGCTGAACCTACCAGCCGGAGCCGATGGCAAACAATTCAAGGCAATTTTGCAAGCTGACCTCGAACAAATGCTCGGCGAGGCAGGCATTTCCCGGCTGCCTTTTCTCTGCCGGATGATGCAACTTCCGTTGTCGGAGGAAGAAGAAATTGCCGTCCGGTACCTGAATGCCAATGCCTTGCGGGAGCAAATTTTCGCTGCATTCATCAACTATCTGGATGCCAAAGCGCAGCGGACGCCGCTGGTTTTGGTGTGGGAAGACCTGCATTGGGCTGACCCTTCCAGCCTCGCTCTCATCGAGCAGACCATGAATCTTTGTGAAAATGCTCCGGTCGCCGTCGTCCTGGTTTTCCGCCCCCGGAAGGAGGAAAGAATCTGGCAATTGCACGAGCAAAGCCAGGAGAAATTCGGCGAAAATTACCATGCTTTCCACCTGGAGCCGCTCGCATCTTCCGACACCGCCACACTGGTGCGCAACCTCATTCACGTCGAAAACCTTGCGCCGGAGGTGGAGCGGATTATTTTGGAAAAAGCCGAAGGCAACCCCTTTTTCACCGAAGAATTGCTGCGCTCGCTGCTGGACAACGGGATGTTGTATTTGGAGGGTCAAATGATTAAAGCCTCCGAAAACCTCGACACATTTGCAATTCCCGGCACCCTGCAAGGCGTCATCGCTTCCCGCATTGACCGGCTGGAAGATGCCGACAAACAGACCCTGCAAACGGCTTCCGTTTTGGGCAGGATTTTCCGGGAAACCGTCCTCGCCGTCCTGCTTTCTTCCGTGAAAAAAGATGCCGCACTGCCGCCTTCGCTTCACCGGTTGGTCGAGCGGGAGCTGCTTCGCCAACGGGAGCAGGAGGAGGCGGCAACGCACGGCTATATTTTCAAACACGCCGTCACCCACGACGTGGCTTACAACAGCCTGCTGCTGGCTGACCGAAAAACGCTCCACCGCCTCGCCGGCGAAATCATCGAAAAGCTGGCGGGCAACGACCCCAACGACTTCGCCGAGTCTCTCGCCTATCACTACGAAAGGGCTGACCAACAGGAGAAAGCCGTCCATTTTTTGCAGCGGGCAGCCGCTCACGCCAAAAAAGTCCACTCCAACGAGGAGGCGGTCGAGCTTTACCGCCGGGCTATCAAACAAGCCGAAGAATTGGTGCAAAAAGACAACGCCACCCAATGGCGTCGCCTGTTGAGCGAACTGCTGGAAAGCCAGGCAGACATCCTCAAACTGACCGGGCAACCGGAACAGGCAAGGGCAGCTTTTGCGCAGGTGAACCAGTATTTGGAGGAAAAAGACCGGATTAGCCGTGCCCGCATTTTGCGAAAAACGGGCATGACTTACCAGGCGTTCAGCCAGTTCCAGTTCATTTTTGAGTATTTCAAAAGTGCCGCTGAAATGCTCGACCAATGGCAAGGCGACAAGCCTCATGCATGGTGGGATGAATGGATTGAGCTGTCCGTCGAGCAGATGTTCGCTAATTACTGGGTCAACCGGACGGCAGAAATGCAGGAGCTTGCCGCTGCCATTCAGCCGCATATCGAGCGGTACGGCAGCCCCGGTCAGCAAGCCCGTTTTTACCAAAACCTCGTGGCTTTAAACTTTCGTACAGAAGCCTACCTGCTCAGTGACAAAACGGTGAACCTTGCTCAAAAAGCAGTCAATATCTGCCTGACGACCAAGGACTTGCAGATGACTTCGGTGGCGCAATTTTTCCTGGGCTTCTCCCTTTTGTGGAACAACAAGTTGGAGGAGAGCATCGCCGTCCTGAACCAATCGCTCGAACTGGCAAGGCAGACCGGCGACATTATTTACAAATCCCGGAATCTGATTTACCTCGCCGTCGCCCACCGCCGCCTCAATCAGTTGGAGGAAACAGACTTTTTCACCCGCCAGGGCATGGACACGTCGCAACGGGCAGGCATGTTCGAATACATGGGCACCGCTTCCGCCAACCTCGCCTGGTTAGCCTGGAAAAACGGGGAGCTTGAGCAATTGGAAATCCTCGGCGGGCAAGCCTTCAGCTATTGGTCAAAAGTGGCGCAAAACCACAGCAGCCTCGTTTTCGCCTGGACGGCGGCTTTCCCATTGGCAGCCCTGCATTGCCAGCGGGGAAACCTGCCCAAGTGCATCGAGTATTTTGAAATGATGATGCTGCCCGGACGCAAGCGTTTCGAGCCGGAATTGGCGCAGCGCATGGCGGAGGTTATCGCCAAATTCAAATCATCGGGCGCTTCGCAATTGCACCGGGAAGTGGTGGAGGTGCTGGAAATGGGGGGACGGTACAGGTATTTGTAGATTCATTTTTCACCATAAAAAATTAAAATCATGATTCTCGTAGCAGGTTCTACCGGCTTGCTGGGCAATGAAATTTGCCAGCAGCTTCGTCAGCAAAATTTGCCAGTCAGGGCTTTGGTGCGCAGCACTTCGGATGCCGCCAAAGTCGCCCACCTCCAATCGCTCGGCTGTGAAATCGCCATCGGCGACTTGAAAGACCCGGCTTCCCTCGCAGAGGCTTGTCGGAGCGTGAAGGCGGTTATTTCCACGGCATCGTCCACCTTTTCCCGGCAGGAAGGCGACTCCATCCAAACAGTGGATAATGACGGGCAGTTAAACCTCGTGGCTGCCGCCGAAAACGCTGGCGTTCAACAATTTATCCTGATTTCCTTTCCCGACATCGTGGCTTACCCGAACCCACTGAACGACGCCAAGCGGGCAGTCGAGCGCCGCCTGCGGGAAAGCGGCATGAACTACATTTCGCTACAAGCCAACTATTTTATGGAAGTCTGGCTCAGCCCGGCGCTCGGATTTGACGTTGCCAACCGCTCCGTGCAGGTTTTTGGCGACGGCGACAAAGCGTCCAACCTGGTTTCTTACGTGGACGTGGCAAAAATGGCGGTCGCCTGCCTCGACCATCCCACCGCCAGAAACAGGGTGATGCCGATTGGCGGGCTTGAATCGCTGACCCAATGGGAAGTCGTGCGGCTTTTTGAAAAGTTGGCGGGAGCGGATTTCACGGTCGCCCAAGTCCCGCAAGCTGCTTTGGAGCAGCAAAGAGCCGGGGCGGGAAATCCAATGGAAGCATCTTTTGCCAGCCTGATGCTGGCGCTTGCGCAAGGATTGCCGATGGACATGGGCGAGACTGCGCGGGAGTTAAATGTGTCGCTGACCATCATGGAAGATTATGCTCGCAAGTCGCTGGGGATGTGAATTTAGGTTCAGAGGTGACACCTTTTTGAAAGGTGTCACCTCTGGAATTCTTAAACTCAATCAACCACCTCATACAAAACCACCGCCGTCGCCTTGTTTTTCAAACTCACTTCCCCCACCGCTTTGCAATTGAACGACTCCTTCACCTTGTCAAAAGCCGTTTGTGCGATGATAATTTGCCCCTTTTTCGCAACCGATTGCAAGCGTTGGGCTGTGTTCACCGCATCGCCGATGACCGTAAAATCGAGGCGGCGAAGGCTGGCGGAGCCGATGTTTCCCGAAATCATTTCCCCGCTGTTGACGCCGATGGACACCTTCGGCGAAAAAGAAACCCGCTCGTTGAAGGCGGGCAAAGCGGCTATTTTTTCCCGCACGGCAAGGCAGGCGTCAATCGCCCTGTCCAAATGATAGTCGCCCCGAAAAACCGCCATGATGGCATCGCCGATGAACTTGTCCACGTGCCCGCCCTGGGCTACGATTTCCGTCACCATGATTTCAAAATAGCTGTTCAGCAACTTCACCACCGTGTCCGGCGGCTCGTTTTCGCTGATGGAGGTGAAGCTGCAAATGTCAATGAAAGCGACCGTCGCCTCGATGTTTTCGCTGAGCGTCAGGGCGTTTTCAAACTCCCGGCTTGCCATAAAATTTAGCACGTTTTCGTCCACGTACATCTTGAGGATATTGTTTTCCTTGATGGCTTTCATCGTTTGCTGAAGCTGCGAAACGTGCCGCAGGGTGCGCTCCACCGTCACGGCAAAATCCTCGAAATTGATGGGTTTGGTGAGAAAGTCGAAAGCGCCCCGGTTCATGGCAGTTCGAATGTTAGCCATGTCGCCGTAGGCGGAAACGATGACCGATTTGATGAGCGGGCTGGTTTCGTTCAGGCGGAGGAGCAGGGTCAAGCCGTCCATTTCCGGCATGTTGATGTCGGTGATGACGATGTCAACGTTGGTATGCTGCTGCAATTTTTCGAGGGCGTCCCTGCCGTTCACGGCGAAGACAAATTCGTATTCCCGCTCCCTGATTTTCTGGCGGAACTTCTGTTTGATGAGCACTTCGAGGTCGGTCTCATCGTCGGCTACGAGGATTTTTGCCATTCGTATTTCGTTTTAAGTTTTTCAGATAAGGCGGCGAAATCAATCGGTTTGGTCAGGAAATCGTCGGCGCCTAATTCCCTGGCTGTTTTCAGGTTTTCGGCATTGCCGTAAGCCGTTATCATCATCACGACCGGCGGCGGCACCCGGTACATTTGTTTGATTTTGCCCAAAAGCGCCAGCCCGCTCATGCCGGGCATGTTGATGTCGGAGAGAATCAGCACGGCTTCGTGCTCCATTTTTTCAAGGCAAACCAAGGCTTCTTCGCCGGAGTAGGCGAAGACAAATTCCATCTCCCCGCTTCGGATTTCCTTGCGGAAACACTGCTCGAACAGGGCACGGATGTCTGGTTCGTCGTCAACTACTAAGATTTTCATTTTGTGGTTTTTGCTGTAAAAGTGAAGCGATGAAGTTAGGAGGTAACTTCAAGTTACCTCCTAACTTAGCCTGGCAACTGCACGATAAATTCCGTCCCCACCCCTTCCTTCGTTTCCACCTTCAATTCCCCGCCGTGCCCTTTGGTGACAATGTCGTAAGCTATGGAAAGCCCCAATCCCGTCCCTTGCCCGGTGGGTTTGGTGGTGAAAAAAGGCTGAAAAATTTTATCCAAAACAGGTGCGGGAATGCCGTTGCCATTGTCTTTCACGCTCAAAATCACCGAGTCGCCCCGCCGCCGGGTGCTGACGACAACCATCGGCTGATATGCCTGAGCGCCTTCCCCGTTTTCCTTTTGCTTTTCCGTCACTGCGTGAAATGCGTTGGTGATGAGATTGAGCAGCACCCTGCCAATGTCCTGCGGAATGACGGACACGCTGCCCACCGCCTCGTCCAAATCGGTTTTCATGGCGGCGTTGAAATCCTTGTCTTTCGCTCGCAAGCCATGATAGGCAAGGCGCAGGCACTCATCGGCGAGGGCGTTGAGTTCGGTGAGTTCTTTTTTGCCGGTGCTGGTGCGGGCGTGTTGCAACATGCCGGTAACGATGCTGGCTGCCCGCTTTCCGTGGTGATTGATTTTCTGCTGGTTTTGGGTCAAATCATTGGCTAAATCTTCCACCAAACTCCTGTCAAATTCGGGCTTTTTGATTTCATCTTTCAACTCCTCCGCCAGTTCGAGGCTGAGTTCGGAAAAGTTATTGACGAAGTTCAGCGGGTTCTGGATTTCATGGGCGATGCCTGCGGTGAGTTCGCCGAGGGAGGCGAGTTTTTCGGACTGGATGAGTTGGGATTGGGTCGCTTTCAATTCTGTAAATGCAGATTCCACCTGTTTTTTTGCCTCTTCCAATCTGGTGAAATCCTCGTAGCGGGCATACGCCACGGCAAAAGTATCGGCGAGCCGCTGCACGAGACTGACCTGCTCCTCCGGCAGTTTTTCAGAATTGCCGACGTACAACATACCCTGTTTGAAAGGCACAAAATGCAGCGCCAATGCTTCGGGCGGTTGTTCTGCGCCCTGGTAGGCTTTGATTTCTTTGATATAACCCTGTTCGGTCAGCAATTGCACCCACTCGATGAACTGCTGTTTGTCCCAGTTATCTAAATAGACTTCCTGTTTGCGCCAGTGTTCGACCGTTTTGCGGGTCGTCTCGGCGCCATCGAACGGCAGGTGCAGCACACTCAGCGACTTGCCATCGGGGGTGGAGAGGTAGGTGTGGACACGCTCGTTTTCCTCGTCCATGATAAAGACGCCGCAACGGAAAAAGGGCACTTCCAGCGTGGTCAACTCCCGCCACACCAGCGGAGTGATGCGCTCCAGGTCTTCGGTGGAGCGCATCGAGGCAATTTCTGCCCGCACCCGGTCGAGTCCGGCGTCAATCTTTGCCTCCCTGGCACGGGCTTCGGCTTTTTGCAAGTCGAGGAAACGGCGGTAGGTTAGGTCGAAAACTTTGGCGAAGCGCACCATTGCCTGCTCTAAATCAGGGGCGAGCCGGTCAGGTGAAATGACCAATAAATGCCCCAATGAAAAGTGGGCGCTGTTGAAAACTAAGCGTGGGGGAAGGGAGTCCAGCATCGCTACTTTCCAGGGAGCATATTTTGAAATGACGACGTGGTGCGCCCGGTTTTCTTCGCCTTCCAGCACGGCGCAGTGAAATTCCTCCTGCCGTTTCCAACTCTCGAACCTTGCTTTGAGGTTGTGGTCGGCTTCGTAAGGCGCCGTCCAAAACTCCTTAAAAAATGGCTCGCCCGGATTGGTCAGCCAGATTTTCCACTGGCCTTTTTCATCGTCATTGATTAAATAACCACAGGAAAAGGACTCGACCCCAAGTTTTAAAAACTCATTGTACAAAAGCTCGGCTGCTTCGGAGAGTTCATCGCTATGCCGCATCGCCAAAGCCCGGCTGCGCACCCGTTCCAGCGCCGCCTCGATTTGCGCTTCCCGCAACTGTGCTTCTGCTTGTTTCAGATCCTGGTAACGACGGAAGGTAAGTGAGAATACTGCTGTAAATCTATTTAATACTTGTCTTGTTTCCTCATTATGTTCATCTAATGAAAAAGTATAAAGACCTCCTTCTTCAAAAAAATAAACATGACAGTAATGATCCGGCAGATCGGGAGTTTGAGCTAATGCTGAATAAGGGTTGTATGCTTTTGCGATTGCAGAGTAATATTTTTTTACATCGGGCCCGATAAGTTTATAAGAAAATATATCTTCCTTTTGTTTCCATGATATAAAAATTCCATGCCACAAAGGATGAAGGTTCATATCAAGGCTACTACCGATGATCTTTGTATCCTGTCCATCTTTTGTAAATAAAGATGTCCATACTTCCATTGTTTGCGTTTCATCAATTAACAAGATGCCGCAACGCATGGTTTTTATACCCAGATTTCCCAATTCATTAAAGAGAACAGAAGTTGCAGATACAACATCCTCGCTGGTTTGCATAGCCATTGCTTTACCACGAACTTTTTCCAATGCAGCTTCAATGGTTGCTTCTCTTGCCTGTGCTTCCGCTTTTTTCAAATCCTGATACCTGCGGAAAGTAAGAGAGAAACCCGATGCAAATCGTTTCATAATCTCTTTTTCCGGTTCATTATGTTGCAATAATGAATAAACCCAGACAGCTCCTTGTTCAAAATTATAAGATTGAAGAAAACTATCCGGGAAATTAATGATATGCTGTGGTAAATAATTAAGATGATTATTGATATTATTGAAGTATTTTTCTTTCTCTTGTCCTGCTATGTAAGCAATGAAAACTTCTTCTTTGTTTTTCCAGGATTCAAACATGCGCTGCCAAACGGGATGTTCATCCATACCAAAAAAACCGAAGCCACTCATTGAGTTTTCGCCGGTCAAATGTGTTACCCCAAATACATCAAAAGTCCTGTTTGGATGAATATGGGCTATACCACATCGAAGACTATCTATCCCAAGTTTTTTAAGTTCTTCAAACAAGGTTTCTGTTGCGGAGGTCACATCATCGCTGCTGTGCATCGCCATTGTTTTGCTTCTTACCCTTTCTAATGCTGCTTCAATTTGCGCTTCTTTTGCTTGCGCCTCCGCTTTTTGCAGGTCGAGGAAGCGGGTGTAGGTCTGTTCGAATGTGTTGGCAAAGCGGCTAAGTATATCGAATTGTGCTTTATCCAATGCTGCGGCAGTATTCACGGAGACAATAAAGCCATATTGCATCCATGCCATATTAAAATGAACTTCGTCAAATGACCGGATGCTCTGCTTCATTTCATCAGGAAATAATTTGAAGTCCATATAGGTCAAAACATAATCGTCATAACTCTTTTTGGATTCCCCTTTTAATGAGAGCGTATGCTGGCGGATTTTATTTCTCCATATATCCCACACGGCCAGTATATCCGGGTGTTTGGCATCTCTGAAATAATATGGCTTGGGCAGTAAATCATGCAAATCTTCTGAAATCCAGATTTCCATGGTTTTTTCCTCTTCATTCAAAATCTGGAGATTACAACCCCAGTTCGCCAATCCCAACTTGCCTATTTCCTGATAAATTACTGCCACTACTTCTGCTAATTCTTCGCTTTTGCGCATCGCCATCGTTCTTGCCCGCACCCGCTCCAGCGCTGCCTCAATTTCCAGTTCCCGGTTTTGCGCCTGCAACTGGGAGTTTGCCTTTTGCTTCTGCCTGTTGTTGCGGTAAAGCAGGAAAGCCACGAGCAGCACGACCGCCAAGCCACCGAGCAGGGCAAGCTGCCTGACCCGGTTTTCATAAGCCGTTTTTTCCATTTCGGTATCCTGCTGGCGCTGCATTTCTTCCGTAATGATGCGCTGTAATTCTTGCACCTTTTGCTCGCCATAAACTTCATCACTTGCCAGCTTTGCTATTTTGTAAAAACGGAGCGCTTCGGGGTTGTTTTCACCCTCATATATTTCAGCCAACATCGTAGCTGCCTTCATCACGTATTGCTGATAACCAATCTGTTCCGCTTCGGCGAGGCTGTTTTTTGCGTAAAAAATGCAGGAGTCCTTCTGCCCCATTTCCCGGAAACAGGAAGCCAGGTTGAAATATATCTCGGCAGATGCGCGGTGGTTTATTTTTTTGGCAGTGGCTTGCCTCAATAAGGTCAGTGCTTCCGGGTAATTCTTCAATTTTAATTGCAGCATACCTTTAAAATTAAAAATTACCAGGCGCATGTCGGGGTCAATTGGCGTGTAGGCAAGGGCTTCGTTGTAATAGAATGCCGCAGAGTCCGGCATATCGAGCTGCTCGTAAGCAATGCCATAGTTTATGCAAATCATAAATTGGCAAGACTCCCCGTCAGCATCCCGTACCGGCAAGTTCCATTGGTTGGCTTTCCTGAGATAACTCAAGGCTTTGGGGTAATCTTTCAACAAATCCGAGTAAAGCGCACCGATGCTGTAATTGCATAAGGCTGCCTCCTGCCGGAGTTCGTGCTCCTCCGCTAATTGCAGTCCCCGAAGCGATGCCCGCATGGAATTGGGGATGTCGCTCAAAAGGCGGTAGGCAAGGCCCAATTGATACAGCGCCCGTGCTTCACCCTGCATGAAATTGATTTTTTGAGCCAAATCCAGCGCCTCATGTGCCAGCAACAAAGCGGTGTCTGTATGAGCGCCCGCATATAGCCGGCTCAAATTCGACAAAATCATCACCTTGTCTTCGTCCGCTTGGGCGAGGGTCAAGGCTTGTTTCAGGCTGTCAATATTCCAAGGTTGGGAAAAGCCAGTGAGCCACGTCAGTGATATCAGGAAAGCAAGTAGTGTTTTTTTCATCCTTCCATGTTTTTGACTGGTAATTGAATGATAAACGCTGTCCCTTCGCCTTCTTTCGTCTCCACTTCCAGCGTCCCGCCGTGCCCCTTCGTCACGATGTCGTAAGCCAGCGAAAGCCCCAAGCCCGTCCCTTGCCCTGTCGGTTTGGTGGTGAAAAAGGGCTGGAAAATCTTCGCTTTCACCGCCTCAGGAATACCCGTGCCGTTGTCCTGGAAGCGAAATTCCACGCCGCCGTCCGTCTTTTTTGACGAAACTGAAACCGTCGGCTCGAAGCTTTCCGAAAGTTTGGAACTTTCGGAAAGCTGGCGTGCTCGCTGCTGCGTTGCGTAAAACGCATTGTTCAACAAGTTCAAAAACACCCGCCCGATGTCCTGCGGAACCACTTCCACTTTGCCGATTGCCGAGTCAAAATCGGTCATCATTTTAGCATTGAAAGTAGAATCCTTCGCTCGCAAACCGTGATAAGACAGGCGCAAATACTCGTCGGCGAGGGCGTTCAAATCAGTCGGCTCTTTTTTGCCGGTGCTGGTGCGGGCGTGTTGCAGCATCCCGCTCACGATGCTCGAAGCCCGCTTGCCGTGGTGGTTGATTTTTTCCTGGTTGGAAGCCAAATCGCTCATTAATTCTTTGACAAAACCCTTGTCAATGCTGTCTTTCTCCAATTCTTCGGCAAGTTCTTTTGCCAAGTCCACGCTGAGTTCCGAGAAGTTGTTGACGAAGTTGAGCGGGTTCTGGATTTCGTGGGCGATGCCGGCGGTCAGTTCGCCGAGGGAAGCGAGTTTTTCGGATTGGATGAGTTGGGATTGCGCCGCTTTCAGTTCGGCGTAGGCTTTTTCGATTTCCTTCGCCTGCTCCAACTCTCGTTGCAGGATGCGATGCCGTTCTTTTTGAATGATGCGGCGGCGCTGGCTGCGGTCGAACAGCACGATTGCCGCCAAAAAAAGTAGCCCGTAAATCGTGTACGCCCACCCCGTTTTCCACCAGGGCTGCAAGATTTTGATTTTCAGGCTGACGCCTTCCATGTTCCAAATGCCGAGGCTGTTTGCGCCCCGCAACCGGAAGGTGTAGTCGCCCGGCGGCACGTTGACGTAGGAGGGCGTCTCGCCGTCCCGGAGGTCTTTGCGCCAGCCTCTCTTGTCGTAGCCTTCGAGCATGAACTGAATTTGGTTGAAATCGGGGTCGGCGAAATCGAAACAGGCAACCGAAAACGAGAACACGTTTTGGTCGTGCGCCAGCCGGAGAGCAGTGGTTTGCCAGATGGGTTTTTTCAAAACCGGCAGGCTGCCGGGGGCAACCCGCTCGTCGAACAGGTGGAAATCGGTGATGCGCACGTCGGGTGGTCTGCTGTTTTTTTCAAAACGGAGGCTGTCGGGGTAAAAAGCGATGAAGCCGCCGGCTCTTCCAATCAGCACCTCTCCGTCGTCTGCAACATGGACTTCGCTTAAATCCTGCGAGGTTTTCGGGATGCCGTGCTGTTTGCCGTAGGCATGAAACTGCGCCGTTTCGGGGTCGAGTTCATAAATAAAACCATCGTCGGCGTTCAGCCAAAACCTGCCGTCTTTCGCTTTCGCCAGGGCGGTCAGGCTGCGGGATAACAGATTGCTGTTGGCGGGGCTGAACTTTTGCCGGTCGCCCGTCACTGGGTCGAATTTTTGGATGCCGCCAAAAGCAAGGAACCAGAGCTTGCCCCGGTCGTCACCGGTCAGGTATTCCGCAGTGCCAGCTTCTTTTTCTTTGATGAAATGGGTGAACAAGTTTTGACCTCCCGCGTCAGCCGCTCCCAAAACCGGGGGGTTGAAGCGGTCGAGAAAAAAGGGGAAATTGAGGTCGTTCCGGCTGCCGCCGCCCACCCAAAGGGCGCCTTCGGCATCCTCCCACAGCCCCGATACGAGGTTGCCACCAATGCTGCCGGGGTCAGCAGGGTCGTGCCGGTAGCAGGTGAATTTTCCGGTTTGGCGGTCGAGGCGGTTCAGCCCGTTTCGCCAGTGGTAAGTCCAGATGTAGCCGTTGCGGTCTTGAAGGAGGTTGCCAACCCAGGTGGATTCCCCAGGGGGGTAGGTAAAATGTCGGAATTTTCCGGTCAGGGGGTCGTGCCGGAACAAGCCGTTTTCCGTGCCGACCCACAAAAAACCTTCCCGGTCGGGCATGAGGGTGTTGATGATACGAGCGTTCAGCCCATCCGGGGCAGGGTTGCTGCCGGGAATCGGGAACTCCTTGCCTGTTTTGCGGTCGTATCGAATCAGGGGGGAAGCCGGGTTGTTTCCATAGCCAATCCAGACATTACCCGCTTTGTCTTTTACTGCATCACTCGCCCCTGCCCCAGGGTTGGAATGGGTGGGGAGGAAAAAAGGAATGCGCTTGCCCTGTCTCGCTATTTTGATAATTGTTGCGCCGCCGTTGCCTGTGGCAATCCAAATCGTGCCGTCGGCGGATTGAAAGGTTTGCCAGAGGAAATTGGTGGTCAGGCTTCCTTCGCCACTCCCCGTTTCAAAATGCCACACCGCTCCGGACTTTGGGTCAAAGACATTCAGCCCTCCCTGAACGGCAGTAATCCAGATGCGCCCTTGCCCGTCTTCAAAAATGGAGGAGACATGGCTTTCTCGCAGTTGGGCGGCGAAGGTGGCTCTTCGGAGCCGGGGGATGCTCAATTTGTCGGAGTTTGCCGAGCCTGTCCCGGTTGTCCGGGAGTCGTAAGTCAGGCGGGTGAACGTGCCTTTTTCCCGGTTCATCAGGTGCAGCCCGTCGCCGCCCGTTCCTACCCAAAAATTGCCCTGACTGTCTTCGAGCAATGCCCGCACCTGGTTGTGGGCGAGGCTGTTGGGGTTTTTGGGGTCATGGAGGTAGCGGGTGAAAGACTCGGTTTTCGGGTCGTAGCGGTTCAGCCCGCCGCGTTTTCGCTGGGGGTCGGCAAAGTCCCAGGTGAAGCCCGTGCCAACCCAAAGCGTGCCTTTTTTGTCCACGTAAAGCCCTCTGACGTGGTTGTAGGAGAGGCTGCGGGAGTCGGCGGGGTCGTGGTTAAATCGCTTGAATTTGCCCGTTTTTCTGTCCAAACGGTCAAGTCCCGCCTCGCCGCCGACCCAGATGAAGCCCTGCCGGTCTTCGGCAATGATGCCGGTGGTGTTGCCGCTCAAGGTTTCGGGGTCTTCCGGGTCGTGGAAATAGCGGGTGAAAGTTTCGGTGGCGGGGTCGAAAGCAGTCAAGCCACCCGCATTCCAATGCGCCAGCCAGAGGACGCCCTTGCTGTCGGCG